>JACPSW010000025.1 GCA_016193045.1 Candidatus Rokuibacteriota bacterium
AGCCCACCGAGTCCGAGACGTCGCAGATCGTCACCATGTTGGGCTTGTCGCGCCGGCGCCGCCGGAGCACCATCTCCATCGGGACCCCGCCGTACTGGAGGTTCTTCCGCACCGTCCGGCGCGCGTCGAGGCGCCCCCGCCTCTTCACGCGCTGGCGCGTCGCAAGCGCCTCCTTGATCCGGCGCGCCAGCTGGGCCACGATGGCCTTCATCTCCCCGACCTCGTCCACTCTGAGCGCGGAGAAAGCCTTGTCGATGAGCGGCGCCGGGTCCGCCTGCCGCCTCCGGTCGCCAGCCCGTCCCTCGAGCTCGTGCTCGACGCGCCGGCGGACCAGGCGGCGGAAGGCTTCGAGGCGCAGCTCGAGGGAGCGGCGTATCCGCGCCAGCTCGTCGGGCGCCAGGTCGCGTCCCTCGAGCAGTTCCACGATGCGCCCGAAATCCCGCTCGATGGCCCCCCAGTCGATGCCGGCGTAGATGCGGCGCGAGACATCGCCCACGTGGAACCAGCCCATCAGCCGCTCCAGCCCGGGGGATCCCACGAACGCCTCCATCCCGCCTTCCCGTCCGCGCAGCAGGAGCTCGCTGATCTCGTCCAGCGTCGGCGTCTCCTCGCTCAACAGCCGGTCGATCAGCCGCCGGATCCAGGCTTCCTCCCGTCCCAGCGCCCTGCCGAGCTCTTCGCCAAAGGCCCGGGCGTCGGGAAAGGACGCGTCGAACAGCCGCTCGAACGTTCCCCGGTCCCTTCCCTCCTTGACCAGGGTCGTCGCGAGGGCCGCCTTGAACACGGCGCGGTCCCCCATATCGATCTCGGCGGCCGCGGTCAGCGCGTCCAGCGACTCGGACGGAGAGATGCGGACTCCCGCGCGGCGCAGATCACCGATGAACCCGAGGATGCGCCCATCCATCGCCCTAGGACAGGTGCAGGATTTTCCGCGCTTCTTCCGGGGTCGCGATTTCCCGGCCGAGCTCCCGGGCGAGGCGGACGGCACGCTCGACCAGCTGGGCATTGCTCTTCACCAGCTCGCCCGGGAGATAGAAGACATTGTCTTCCAGACCGACACGGATGTTGCCGCCCAGGGCGAGGGCCATCGTGCCGAGGGGAAGCGTGAACCTCCCGATCGTGACCACCTGCCAGCTCGAGCCTTCCGGGAGCGCGTCGAGCATCTGAAGCAGGTTCATGGGCGTCGCCGGAACAGTTCCCCGGACGCCCAAGACGAAGCTGAAGTGGATCGGCGTCGGCATGACCCCCCACTGGACGAGCTCCAGAACGTTGGCGATGTGGCTGAGATCGTAGCACTCGCACTCCATGTCGACGCCCCGGGCCACGCACCCCTTCACGAACTCGGTATTGAAGGTCTGGTCGTTCACGAACAGAAAATCGTCCCACGAGGGCGGCTTGCCGCCGAACGTGAACGTGCCGCAATTGACCGTGAGCTGGTCCGGGCGCGGCTGGATGTTCAGCAGCGCCATCCGCTCCTCCAGCGTGAAGTGCGTCGTATGGCCGTCGGGCAGGCGTTTGGAGCCGATCCCGTTCCCGACCTGGGTGATCATCTTCGGGCACTTCGCCTTGACCCGGCCGACGATCTCGCCGTAGTACCTGAGGTCGGCAGTCGGGTGACCCTTCGGGTCCCGCGCGTGGATGTGATGGACCGCGGCGCCGGCGTTGTAGCAGTCGTAGGCCGACTGGACGATCTCGTCCGGTTGCTCGGGCAGATTGGGATTGGCCTCCTTCCCATGCAGTCCGCCGGTCGTGGCGACCGTGATGACGACCTTCCCCGGGTTCTCGACGTTTGGCTTCATGTCCCGGCTCCTCCCTTCGCCGTCTCCCAGTGGGCGGAAATGATCTCGGCCGTCGCGTAGAGGTCCGGAAGACAGGCTCGAGCCTTTTCGAGCGGAAACCGCGCCGAGGGCGCCATGACGGCCAGACCCGCGGTCACCTGGCGCTCGGCGTTGCGGACCGGGACGGCGAGACAGCAGACTCCGGCGAGGAACTCCTCGTTGTCCTCCGAATATCCCCGGCGGCGGATGACCTCGAGCTCCCGGGACAGCGCCGCCGCCGTGGTCATGGTGTTCTTGGCGTAAGGGGGAAAGGGCGCTGCGCGGAAGAGCCTCTGACGGACCGAAGGCGGCGAATAGGCGAGGAGCAGCTTCCCGTTGGCGGTGCAATGAACGGGGACCCGGCTTCCGGGCTTGAAGTCCATGCGAAGCGGCCAGGCCGACTCCACGCGCTCCACGTAGACCACCTCATCGCCCGACAGCGCGCCCAGGTTGATGCTCTCGCCGATCTTCTCCGCCAGCCGCTGCATGTGGAGGCGCCGGGTGCTGTGGCCGGGCGCGTTCCGGATCGCCTGAAAGGCCAGCTCTTCGAGGGCGCTGCCGACGAGGTACCGCCGGCTCAGGGGGTCTCGCTGGAGGAGTCCCTCCTGCTCCAGCAGGAGCGCTAGCCGGTGGACCGTGGGCTTCGGCAGTCCGAGCGCGGGACTGAGATCGGCCAGGCTGACGGGGGCCTCCTCCTGGACCACGCGCCGGAGGATCCGGATGGCCTTGAGAATCGGGGACTTGTGACGATCCATTCCATCAGATGGAACGGATCGTTTCGGTAGACGGTCCACGCATCGTCTCTAAACCGCCGGCGTTGGACTTGTCAAGCCCCCCTTTTTCTTTCGCTCATCGGACGAGGAGCGCGCGCCCGATCAGCGCCAGTCCGTAAGCCGTGAGGAGAAAGAGGACAACCGCCCTGAATGCCCAGGACGGGACGAGAAACCGCCGGAGCGCGACGCCGCCGACAAACCCCGCCAGGGCGATCGGGACCACCCGGACGTACAGCGCCGCGGTCTCGGCGGACCAGTAGCCGAAGGCGGTGTAGCTGATCACGCGCAGGAGGTCCGTCACCAGAAAGTAGACGAGGATGCCGGCGACAAACACGCCGGGTGCGAACCGCTTCCACGTCAGATAGACGGCGATGGCGACACCGCCGGTGCTCAGCCAGCCGTCGAGGAAGCCGCCGACGAGGGCCGCGCCGGCGCCGGGTCCGGCTCCCCGCGCCGGGGCCTCGGGCGGCGCCGCGACCAGCGGCCGGGCCACCTGGAAGCCGACGAAGGCGAGGATCACGACGGCCAGGGCCAGACGCCCGATCTCGGGCGACACGCCTCCGAGCACGACCGTCCCGACCAGAACGCCGACGATGAGAAGCCCGAGCGACCACGGCGCGAACGGCGGGACCTCGCGCAGGGCGTCCCGGCGCACGTGGCGACGGTGCTCCCACAGGAGCGGCAGGGTCAGCGTGTCCGAGATCAGCATCACGGCCGGAACGACGATCTGGGGAGGGGAGACGAGCGCGAGCGCCGAGGTCGCGAAGAGCGCGAACGCGAAGCCGGCGAACCCGAAGCTGACCCCGCCGATGAACACGCCGAGGGTCGATCCGAACCCCAGCACCCTCGGCCTCGGTCAGTTCTTCAGGAGGCGGCGGAGGAGCTTGCCGGCCGCGGTGATCGGCAGCTCGTCCTTGAACTCGACGACGCGGGGCACCTTGTAGCCCGTCAGCCGCTCCTTGCAGAAGGCCACCAGGTCGGCCTCGCTCACGCGCCCGCGGTGCTCCTCCTTGAGAACCACGCAGGCCTTGACGACCTCGCCCCGGTACGCGTCAGGCTGGCCCACCACGGCGACGAGCCTCACCGCCGGATGGCCGTAGAGGACTTCCTCCACCTCGCGGGGCCAGACCTTGAAGCCCGCCGTGTTGATCTGATCCTTGGTCCGGTCCACGATCACGAAGTAGCCGTCCTCGTCCATCCGCGCCACGTCGCCGGTGTGCAGCCACCCGCCGGCCAGGGCCTGCGCGGTCTCCTCAGGCCGGTTCCAGTAGCCCTTCATCACCTGTGGCCCGCGGACCACCAGTTCCCCCGGCTCCCCCGTGAAGAGGTCCACCCCCGTCTCCAGGTCGATGATCTTGGCGTCGGTGTCGGGCAGCGGGATCCCGATGGACCCGGGCTTCGCGCGGGTCAGGGGGTTGGCGTGGGTGAGCGGGCTCGTTTCCGTGAGGCCGTAGCCCTCGATCAGCACCTCGTGGCCGGCCAGCTCGTCGAAGGCGGCCTTGACGCTGGCGGGCAGCGGCGCCGCGTTGGTGCGGCAGGCGCGGAGCGAGGAGTAATCCGCGCGACGGCTCTCCGCGTTATTCAGCAGGGCGATGAACATGGTCGGGACGCCGAAGAGCCGGGTCGCCCTGAAGCGCTCGACGGCTCGCGCGACCGTCACCGGGTTGAATCTTCGGAAGACCAGGATGGTGGCGCCGGCGTACAGGGGGACGTTCATCACCCCGGACATGCCCCCGCTGTGGAACATCGGCAGCGCGCCGACGCAGACTTCCGCCCCCGGCTCGAAGGCGTACCACTCGGCGAACTGGATGGTGTTGGCGACGATGTTGCGATGGGTGAGCATGGCGCCCTTGGGCGCCCCGGTGGTGCCCCCGGTGTAGAGCAGGACCGCCACGTCTCCCGCCGGATCCACTGCGGCGGGCGACACCCCCTGCCCATCCTCCCGGAGCAGCCCGTCGAAGCGAAGACTCCCGGGCGGGATGGCGCCGCCGGGAGACCCGGCGACGACGAGCGGGATGCCGAGACGCGCGGCGATCCCGGCTGCAGGCGGCGCTCCCGCCGAGGCGGCCACCAGGAGCCGAGCGCCGGCATCGGCCGCCTGCCCGTCGAGCTCGCGCTCGGTCAGGGCCGGATTCACCGGGAGGGCGGTGGCTCCGAGGAGCCAGGCGGCGTAGAAGCCGGTGACCAGCTCGGGTCCGTTCGGCAGGGACAAGGCCACGCGATCCCCCTTGACGATGCCCAGCCGCCTCAACCCCGCCGCGAGGGCGTGGACCGAGCGCCAGAGGCTCTCGTAGGTCACGGCCCCCAGCTCGGCGCCCGTTTCGTGGTCCAGCATCCTGAGGGCGCAGCGGTGGGGGAAGCGCTCGACGGTTCGCTCGAGAATCCACCAGGCCGGGACCTCGGGGTAGGCAAGCGAAGTGGGCAGATGCGACGGCCAGACGCGGTGCCAGGCCCGGGCCCCCTCACCTTTGTCCTCTCCCCCGGCGGGGGAGAGGGGCGCCCAGGCTTGCGGGTTTGAGATCCCGTCCACGCGTCGCCCGGGGGGCTACGCTCTGCGCGCGACCGCGTCCAACTGGTAGCCGAGGTCCAGCGCCTTCAGGTTCTCCTCGTGGAAGCGCGGGATCACCGCCAGCATCGCCCGCTTCATCGCCTCGAAGTCCATCCCCGCCAGGCGCGTCAGCGCCCCGAGCATGATCATGTTGGCGAAGAGGACGTTGCCCAGGCGCTCCTTGGCGAGCGCCGTGGCCGGGACCTCCACGTGACGGCCGGGAACGTCGGACCGGACCTCCTCCACCATCTCGGGGTCGTAGAGGATCTTGCCGCGGCAGAGTTCGTGAAATCTCTTGTAGGCGGGAGCGGAAAAGGCGACGAAGACATCCGCATTTTCCACCACGGGGCTGTCCACGTACTCCGGCGAAATGACCAGCTGGGCCCGGACGTACCCCCCGCGGGTCTCGGTGCCGTGGCTCTTCAGCATCGTGACCCGGTGGCCCTGGTTGATGGCGCAGAGGCCCAGGATCTGACCCATACGGATCACGCCCTGGCCGCCGAAGCCCGAGATCAGGATCTCGGTGCGGGTCTTGGCCGGGGCCTCCTTCGTCTCAGTGCCCGCCATCGCCCGACCCCTTTTCCGTCATCTTCGTGCGGACCCGCTCGTTCATGTCGCGGAGGATCTTGGAGAATTCCGGCCGGCTGTTGGAGGCGTCGTGCTTGATGCCGGTCTCCCACGTGAAGTCCGTCTCCTTGCCGTCCACGGTCCGCCCCTGGGTGTGCTCCCAGATCCACTCGAGGTTCTTGAGGGTGTCCCGGGTCCCGAGGGCGTAGGCCCCGAAGTTCTCGTTGCAGGGGAAGCGGACGTGGACGAAGGAAAAACCATCGTTCTGGAGCGCTTTCTTGACGATCTTGACGGTCTGGTGCCACTGGGTCGCCGTGGTCTCGGCCACGAACGTCGCCCCGGCCGCCTTGACGACATCGCACGGGTCGAAGGACGGCTCGGCCATGCCGTAGGGGCTCGAGTTGGTCACGTAGCCCGCGGGCGTGGTGGGGGAGAACTGGCCGCCCGTGGACTCGTAGCCCATGTTGTCCTCGCAGATCACCGTGACCCCCAGGTTCCGGCGCGCGGCGTGGATCAGGTGGGAGGTGCCGATGGCGGCGGCATCGCCGTCCCCGACCACGATCAGGTACTTCTTGTCGGGCTGGGCGATCTTGAGGCCGGTGGCCACCGCGAGCGCGCGCCCGTGGGTGGCCCCGAAGTTGTCCCCACCCCACGTGGCGAAGGTCTGGCGCCCGACACAGCCGATGCCGGTGCCGAAGATGACGTCCTCCTGCTTGAACCCCAGCTCGTCGATGGCCTGGAGGAGCCAGTTCTCGATCATCCCGATGCCGCAGCCGTGGCAGGCCTTCGTCGGGATCTGGCTCGGCCTCAGATATTTCTGCGCCAGCTTATTCATGGCTACCTCACTTCCGTCCAGATGTAGGGGAGCTCGGGAATCGAGCCACGCCGGGCGACACCCTCGAGCGCCGTGGCGACCTCAGCGACGGTGTGGAGCTCGCCGCTCTTGCCCATGAAGTGGACCTTCCGCTTGTCCGGGGCGGCGCGCATGACCTCCCGCACCAGCTGGCCGTCGTAGTTCAGCTCGCAGACCAGGTATCGCGCGTCCCGCTCGAACAGCTCGTCGGCGAACGGCCAGAGCGAGATCAGCCGCAGGAAGCCGGCCTTCACCCCCCGCCGCCGGGCCTCCAGGACCCCGGTCTTCACCGTCCGCGAGGCCGCCCCGTAGGCGACGGCGATTACCTCCGCGTCCTCCAGCCCTACCGCCTCGTAGCGGAGGATCTCCTCCCGGTGGTGGCGGATCTTGTTGACCAGCCGGTAGGTCTGGGCCCACTGCGCCTCCATCGCCTCGATGTCGTAGCCCTCCTCGGTGTGGGTGTAGGCCGAGACGCAGATCCCGGTCCCCTTGCCGACGATATTCGGCGGTACGTCGATGGCATCCGAATTCAATGGGTAAAACGGCATCGTCAGGTTGTGACGCCGCGGCACCACGATGCCGCCCAGCTCCGCGTAGTCCCGCGGCAAGAACAGGTCCTCGAACATGTCCGAGATCACCTGGTCGGTCAGAATGGTGACCACGGTCCGGAAGCGCTCGGCGAGGTTGAAGGCGTCGATGGTGAGCCAGAAGCTCTCCTGCACGCTGTTGGGGGAGAGGACGATGGTCTCGATGTTCCCGCCATGGCTGCAGTAGCGGGCGACGTAGAACTCTCCCTGCCCCGGGGCGCCGGTGATCCCGCTGATGGGGCCGACCCGCATCGCGTCCACCACGACCAGCGGGATCTCGTTGGTGATGGCCCAGCCGTAGGCGTCGTGCATCAGGGTGTAGCCGGGGCCGGAGGTGGCGGTCATCGCCTTGAGACCCCCGAGGCTCGCGCCGGCGCACATGTGCATCCCGGCCAGCTCGTCCTCGGCCTGCATGTAGTATCCCCCGACCTGGGGGAGCCGCTTGGACATGTACTCGGCGATGTCGGTGGCGGGGGTGATGGGGTACCCCGCGAAGACCCGGCACCCGGCGGCAATGGCCCCCTCGGTCAGGGCATAGGTGCCCGCCTCGAGGAGGCGGCGCCCCTCACGATACCGTTCGGCCCACTCCGCCCACGGCGCCACCAGCTTTTCGCTCACTCCGGTCTGTATGATCGCCATGACTCTCCTCTCGCTTCCTCGCTGGTCAGCTGCTCCGCTGCAGTGGTCGGCTCGTCGGCCACTGACACCTGTCGGCTCCCCACCGGCTCCGGGACCTCTTTGGGGCCCACGTGGATGCAGAAGTCCGGGCAGATCTGGTAACAGAGCATGCAGCCGACGCAGTTCCCCTCATGGGCCACGTACATCGGAAACCATCCGAGCTTGTTCGCGACCTTCCGCCAGGCGAAGACGTCCACCGGGCAGATATTGAGGCAGAACCCGCAGGCCTTGCACATGTCCTCCGAGATCACCACGTCCCAGAGGCCGGCGGGCGCTTTGGGCGCCTTCTTCTCAAGCTTGAACAGCGGCATCTTGGGTCATCACCTTCAGCACGATGTCCTTGGCGTTCGCGATGTGCGCCCGCGCGAACCGCTCCGCGGCCTCCGCGTCGTGGGCGGCGATGGCCTCGTAGATGCCGCGGTGCTCGCGGTAGGCGTCCTCCAGCCGGTTCTCCGTCTTGAGGAGCAGGGGATGGAAGTGCCGGATGGACAGGCGGACCACCGCCGAGAGCCCCTGGAGGCGCTTGTTGCCGCTGGCCCGGAGGATCTCGTCGTGGAACGCCACGTGGGCGCCGAACCACTGGTTCGGGTCCTTTCGCTCCAGGCACTGGGCCATGCGGCCGAGCGCCTTTCGGATCCTGCCGAGCCCCGCCTCGTCGGCGCGGTGAGCGGCCAGGCGAGCCGCCAGGCCGTCGAGAACCTCGCGGAGATCGTAGAGCTCAGCGGCTTCGGTGAGATCCAGAAGGGCGACACGCACGCCGCCGCCGGGGAGAAGCTCGATGAGCCCTTCCTGCTGGAGGCGCCCCAGGGCTTCCCGGATGGGAGTCCGGCTGATGGCGAGCTGGGCCGCGAGGTCGGTCTGCCTCAGGCGGGCGCCGGCCTTAAAGCGCCCGTTCAGGATGGCGTCCCTGAGGGTCTGGGTCGCCTCATCGACAAGCCGGCGGCGCTTGAGCGGGCCAACCTCGGGCCTGACAGCCATCGGACCCCCCGGCCTGGATTTTGTATCCAGGATACAATCCGCCAGGTCCCCGCCCCCTGTCAAGCAAAAAATGGGGTCAGGCATGCGTTATTGCGTTTCGGCCGCCCGGAACGGGGGGACCTTACAGGGTGAGCCGGCGGCGGGCCATCGCCCGCGGCCATTTGCCGTCGTAGTCCTCGTCGAACACCAGGGCCTCGTCGGCCGGCACGACGACCCAGTGCCCGGCCCCCATCTCGGCCTCCAGCTGGCCCGGAGCCCAGCCCGAATGGCCCAGGATGAACAGGCTCCGGCGGGGGCCGGCGCCGCTGCCGATGGCCCGCCAGATCTCCGGCTGCCAGGTCATCGCCACCCCGTCCCGGACCAGCACGGTGGACGCGCCGACGTAGTCGGCCGTATGGAGCACGAAGCCCCGGGTCCGCTCCACGGGCCCGCCGTAATGCGTCCGGACACTCCCGCTCGCGTCCTTGCTCTCGATGCCCAGCTGCTCCAGGATTCGCGCGAGGGGGATCTCCACCATCGGCCGGTTCAGCACCAGCCCCATCGCACCCCCGGCGTCGTGCCGGACCATGTAGATCACCGTCCGCATGAACGTGGGATCGGGCATCAGCGGCGTCGCCACGAGAAGCCGGCCGGTCAGGTCCCCGCTCGGAGACGGCCGCTGGGCGGCCGCCCGCGCCCCGATCCCGGCCAGGGTCAGGAGAAGGGCCGCTCCGACGGCGGCCAGCGTCGCGCGCTGCAGACCCGTCACTCCTTCACCGCCTGGATGGCCGCCTCGACGAACGAGGTGTCCACGATCTCCTTGAGCGGGATCGCGCGCTTCATGAAGCCGTGCTCGACCCACCACGTCATCTGCTTCTCGATGTCCGGCACGAGGAGCCGGCCATTCCGGTCCTGATAGGGGAAGCCGATCTTGATAATCTCGGGCCTGGCGCCGGTGTACTTGGCGGTGATCTGGACGACCTCGTCGTAGTTCCGCCCCGGCACGACACGTCCATCTTTCTGGACGAGCACCGCGTCGTGATAGTACCGCGAGGCCTTGACGTACCCCTTCATGAAGTCCACCGCCTTCTCCCGGTCGGCGGCGAAGCCCTTCCCGTAGAAGACCGTGGCGATCTGCCAGGCGTAGAGGTCGCCGGCCCAGGCGAGGATCTTGCCGAAGCCCTCGGCCTCCGTCCTGCCGGGGAACGGCTGGGGCACCATGATGGCGTCCACCTGCTTCCCCTTGAGCGCCTCCACCGTGGACGGCATGGCCTGGAGCGGGATGACCTTCAGGTCGGCGAGCTTCAGTCCCTCCTTTTCCAGGATGTTGCCGAGGTGGAAGTGGAAGGTGGAGCCCAGGGTCGTGAGGCCGATGCGCTTCCCCCTGAGGTCCTTCACCGACCGGATCTCTCCCTTGTCCCAGAGCTCCCTCTGGACGACGATCCCCACGAGCGGGTAGCCGGGCCACTCGCGCCCCTTGTCGGCCACGATCCAGAGCTTCTCCCCCTGGAGGACGATGTTGTAGAGGGCCGCCGTGAGGCCGGTGGCGCCCACCTCGATCTGGCCGGCCGCCAGAGCCGTGGCGATCGGCGCCGCGGCCTGGAAGAAGACCAGCTCGGGCGCGATGCCGAACGCCTTGAAGAACCCCTTCTCCACCCCCACGAAGATCGGGGCGGAGGAGGTGAGCTTCAGCACCCCGACCTTCACCTTCCGCTCCTGCGCCGCCGCCGTCCCGGCCGCCGCCAGCGCGGCGATCAGCGCCACCGCCATCAGTCGTCGCATGAACCCGCCTCCTGTCAGTTGTGCTTCCAGGGAATCGCCAGCCGCTCGAGCCGGGTGAGGACCCAGTGAGAGAGGATGCCGAGGAGCGAGAGGACCACGATGCCCACCATCAGCTTGGTGGTTTCCATGATGTTCTGCGCGTGGAGGATCAGGAAGCCGATCCCGGACTCCGCGCCGATCATCTCGGCCGCCACCAGCAGGAGGAGCGCGGTCCCGGCGCCCAGCTTGAGCCCCGCGAAGATCATGGGCAGCGCGCTCGGGAGCATGACCTTGCGGATCACGCTCCACCGGCCGGCGCCGAACGACACGGCTGCCCGGGCGAGGAGCGGATCCGCGTTGCGCACCCCCGTGAAGGAGTTGATCGCCATGGGGAAGAAGACGCCCAGCGCGATCACCGCCACCTTGGGGGGCTCGCCGATGCCGAGCCACAGGATGAGGAGCGGGAGGAGCGCGATCTTCGGAATCGGGAAGGTGGCCGCGATGACCGGCATGACCACCGCCTCGGCCAGGCTGGCGATGCCCACCGCCATGCCGATGACGATCCCGGCCAGCGCGCCGAGGGCGAAGCCGAGGCCGAGCCGCAGGAGGCTCGAACCGAGGTAGCGGAAAAGCTCTCCCGACGCCACCATCTCCACTGCTTCGCCGGCCACCGAGGAGGGAGCGGGGAGGAAGAGGCGGGGCACCCAGCCGATCCGGGCCAGCAGCTCCCAGAGGAGGACCAGCCCGATGAGCGACAGGACGCGGGTGGTCTTGAGCTCCCTTCGCTCCAGGAAGCGCGTCCGGTCCTCGACCGGGACCCGCGCCCCGCTCACGATCCGCCCTCAGCCAGGGCCTGCTGGGCGTCGGCCTTGATCAGACCCCAGATCAGGTCCACCGTGTGGAGAAACCGCGCGTCCCCCAGCATCGCCTCGCGTCGCGGGCGCCCGAGCTCCACGGGGACGATGGCGATCAGGCGCCCCGGGCGACGGGAGAGCACCGCGACCCGATCGGCCATGAAGACAGCCTCCTGGATGTTGTGCGTCACGTAGAGGATCGTCTTCCGCGTCCTCTCCCAGATCGCGAGCAGCTCCACCTGCAGGAGTTGGCGGGTCTGCGCGTCCAGCGCCGAGAACGGCTCGTCCATCAGGAGCACCGCCGGCTCCACCGCCAGGGCGCGGGCGATCCCCACCCGCTGGCGCATGCCGCCCGAGAGCTGGTTCGGGTACCTTTCTTCGAAGCCGACGAGCCCTACGAGCTCGACGAGTCTCATGGCTCTCGCGTGACGTTCCTCGGCGGCGACCCCGCGCTCCTCGAGACCGAACTCGATGTTGCCGAGGACCGTCCGCCACGGGAAGAGGGCGAACTCCTGGAACACCATCGCCGTCGGCGGATGCCAGCCGTCGCGGAGGCCCTCGAAAAAGACGCCGCCTTCGCTCGGCGCGAGCAGGCCGGCGATGATGTTCAGGAGCGTGGACTTGCCGCAGCCCGACGGCCCCACGATGGCGAGGAACTCCTCCTCCTCGACCCCGAGGTCGATCGACTGGAGGGCCTCGACGCTCTTGCCGCTCCGGTCCCCGTACGTCTTCGACAGCCGCTCGATCACCACGCGCACCGGTCAGTCCTTCGAGCGCAACCGGAAACGCTGGACCTTGCCCGTGGCGGTCTTGGGAAGATCGGGGACGAACTCCACCCAGCGGGGCGCCTTGTAGCCGGGGAGGCGCTTCCTGACGAACTCCCTGATCTCCTGGGCGAGCCGATCCGACGGTACGGAGCCGGCTTTGAGGACCACGAAGGCGTGGGGTTTGGTGAGCCCATCGCCGTCGGGGCGGCCGATGACGCCCGCCTCCACGACGGCCGGGTGCTCGACGATGGCGCCCTCCACTTCGACGGGGGACACCCACATCCCCCCCACCTTGAGCATGTCGTCGGAGCGGCCGCAGAAGTAGAAGTAGGCGTCGGAGTCCTGGTAGAACATGTCGCCGGTCTTCAGCCACTCCCCCAGCATCGTCGCCCGCGTCTGGAGTGGGCGCTTCCAGTAGTACGGCGCGGCCGTCGGGGCCTTGATCAAGAGGTGGCCGACGTTCCCCTCCAGCACGGGATTGCCGCGGTCGTCAACCAGGCGCGCCTCGAACCCGGGGATCACCTTGCCGCTCGCGCCCGGCCGGACCTCGCCGGGGCGATTGGCGATGAAGTCGTGGAGGGCCTCGGTGGAGCCGACCACGTCCAGCAGCTCGTGGCCGAAGCGCGACTTCCAGGCGTGGAAGACGGCAGTCGGGAGCGCCTCGCCGGAGGAGACGCAAAGGCGCAGGGACGAGAGGTCGAAGCGCCGCTCGGCCCCCTCCACCTGGAGCATCCGGGAATAGAGCGTCGCCACGGTGAAGAAGACCGTCGGCCGCTCGGTGGCGATCACCTCGAAGGCGCGCTCGGCCTCGATCCGCTCGGGGACGAGGACGGACGCCGCGCCCACTCTTGCGGGGAAGTAGAGGGAGTTGCCCAGGCCGTACACGAAGAAGAGCTTGGAGGCGGAGAAGATCAGATCGTCGTGGGTGATCCCGAAGATCTGCTGGCCGACGAGATCCGCCGCCTGGAGAAGGTCCTGCTGGAGGTGGACGGCGGCCTTGGGCTTGCCCGTGGAACCCGAGGTGTACCCCCAGAGCGCCACGTCGTCGCGACTGGTGTCGGCGGGCGCCAGGGAGGCGGAGGCGCCCGCCAGCAGGTCCTCGTAGGCGAGCGCGTTCGCGGAGCGGTCGCCCACGACGATGATGTGGCGGAGGGAGCGGCACTGATCCCGGACGGGAGCGATCTGCGCCGCGGCCTCAGCGGCGGCGACCACCGCCTTGGCGCGGCTGTCCTCGAAGAGAAAGGCGTAATCCGCGCCCCTGAGCCAGGGATTGACGGGCACGGGCACCGCCCCGATCTTGATGGCGCCCCAGAAAACTTCGGCGAACTCCGGGCAGTCGGGAAGGATCAGGAGGACGCGGTTCTCGACCTCGACCCCGAGGTCCCTGAGCGCGTTGCCGAAGCGGTCGACGCGCTCGTGGAGCTCGGCGTACGTGAGCGCGCGGCCCTGGTAGCGGAAGACGGGGCGGCTCCCGCGCCCTTCGGCCAGGTGGCGGTCCACGAAGAACGCCGCGGCGTTGAAGCGCTCCGGTACCTCGACGACGGGCGTGCTCACGCCGGCCGCCAATCAGCCGGTGAACTCGCGCGCGACGGGCTGCCGCCCGCCGCGGGCCTCATACGCCTCCTCGCGGTAGAGGCCGAGCGCCCGGAGCACCGGCGCGTCCTGGATCGAGAAGAGGATCGCCTCGCGCTCAGAGGAAGCATTGGCGTGCTCGTGCCACGTCCACGGCGGGACCGCGAACATGTCTCCGGGCCCCCAGCCGAAGCGCTCGCCGCCGAGCACGCTGAACCCGCTCCCCTCGAAGACCACGTACACCGCGCTCGAGACGTGGCGATGGGCGCGGGTGTGGACGCCCGGCCTGAGGCGCTGAATCCAGCAGGCGAGCGTCGGGAGCACGGGGCCGCCCGACGCGCTCACATACTGAAGGGCGAGATCGTCGAAGGGGCTCGCGTCCCCCTCTCCGAGCCGCATCAGGGTGGGCACCGTCTCGGTCCACGGATACGACCACCGATGGCGTGGCGCGTCTCCGGCCCGCTGCGCCTGCTCGTGAAACTGCTCGAAGAAGCTCGCGTCGAGCAGGCCTACCAGGGGAATGTCGAGCCCGTCGAACCAGATCGTGGGCTCCTGGCCCACGTTGCCGTGATCGTGCCAGAGCCACGGGGGGGTCAGGACGAGATCGCCCCGGCGCATCACGTGCTTCTCGCCCTCGACCGTCGTGTACGCGCCCTCGCCCTGGAGAATGAACCGGACGGCGCCTTGCGAGTGTCGGTGGGCCGGCGCCACTTCGCCTGGAAGCAGTATCTGGACGGCGGCCCAGAGAGTGGGGGTGGCCGCGCAGCCGCCGGGGACGCCGGGATTCTCCAGCCCCAGGACCCGCCGCTCGGCGGCCCGGTCCACCACCACCAGCTCCGCGGCGCTCGTGGCGAGGGCCTGCAGGTCTTTCCACCGCCAGAGGTGCGGGACAAAGCGGGACTGGGGCTGGCCGGGCATCAGCCCCCGGACCACGCGCCAGAGCGCGACCAGCCGCCGTCGCTCCAGCTCGGCGTAGAACTCCTCCAGCGCGCTTCCCATGGGCCTCAGCCCTTCAGCCCGGGCGCGACCACCGCGGCGAACTGCTCCAGGTGCTCCAGCTCGTCGAAGACCGGGTGGAGCATGACGAGCCGGGCGCCGGCGGCCACGACCTCGTGCACCCGATCCACGCACTCCTCGGCCGACCCCCAGACGGACACTTCCTCCGCCAGCTGGGGCTTCCCGTAGAAGGCGCCGAACCACTCGCCGAGCCGCTTCGCGGCCCGGGCCTTATCCTTGTCAATGGCGATGTACACGCGCTTGCCGATGGGGAACTTCCGGGGATCCCGCCCGGCCTTTTCCAGAAATTCCCGGAGCAGCGTGACCTCTTCCTTGAACTTGGCCGTCGGGAGCGAGCCCGCGCCCATGAAGCCGTCGCCGAGCTCGGCGGCGCGCCTGAGCGCGTTCGGATGGTGGGCGCCGAACCAGACCGGCGGGTGCGGCCTCTGGAGCGGCTTGGGCTCCATGGACGCGTTCTGGAGCCGCCAGAAGTCGCCCTCGAAGGTGACGCGCGGCTCGGTCCAGAGCCGCTTCATGAGCCGGATCCCCTCCGCGAAGCGCGCGGCGCGGCGCTCGGCCGAGAGGCCGTAGGCCGGATAGACGCCCGGATTGCCGCCGAGCCCCACCCCGACGATGAGGCGGCCGCGCGACAGATGGTCGAGGGTCGCGAGGCTCTTGGCGAGATGGACGGGGCTCCTGAGCCCCGTCAGCAGGACTGCCGAGCCGAGCTTGATCTTCTCGGTGGCGGCGGCAGCATAGGTCAGGAGCTCCACCGGTTCCAGGCTCGGAATGGATCCCAGGATCTGCTCGATCACCCAGGCGCTGTGGAAGCCGAGCTTCTCGGCGCGGGCCACGTAGCTCCGGATCCGCACCGTGTCCACCGGGCCATCGCGGAAGGTCTGGGGAATCGCGACCGCGAGCTCGATCACCGCGGGAGGATCTCGAGGGCGTCGAAGAAGTAGGGGATCTCGAAGGCGGCGGACTCGGGGGAGTCCGAGCCGTGCACCGCGTTCGACTCGATCGACGAGGCGAACTCCCGCCGGATGGTGCCGGCCGCCGCCTTGGACGGGTCGGTGGCCCCCATCAGATCGCGGACGCGGCCGATGGCGTCCTCGCCTTCGAGCACCATCGGGATGCAGGGCCCCTGGGTCATGAAGGTGCAGAGGCTCGCGTAGAACGGCCGCTCCCTGTGGACGACGTAGAATCCCGCCGCCTGCTCCTTCGTCAGGTGGACCATCTTGGCCGCCAGGATCTTGAGCCCCTCCTCCTCGAAGCGGCCGATGACCTTGCCGGCCACGCCCTTGGCGACGGCGTCAGGCTTCACGATGACCAGCGTCCGCTGGATCCCCATCACGCTCCCCTCACCCCAACCCTCTCCCCTGAGGGGAGAGGGAGCTAAGCCTTCAGGACGCGCTCGACGGTGGCGCCCATGTCGGCGGGGCTCTTGACCAGGGTGACGCCCGCCGCGCCGAGCGCGGCCATCTTCTCCGCGGCGGTCCCCTTGCCGCCGGCGATGATGGCGCCGGCGTGCCCCATCCGGCGGCCGGACGGCGCCGTCTGGCCGCAGATGAAGCCGACGACGGGCTTCTTCACGCGCGCCTTGATGAAGGCGGCAGCCTCCTCCTCGGCGGTCCCGCCGATCTCGCCGATCAGCATGATCGCCCGCGTTTCGGGATCCTCGCCGAAGAGCCGGAGGACGTCCACGAAGCTGATCCCCTGGATCGGATCGCCGCCGATGCCGACGCAGGTGGACTGGCCGATCCCCCGCTGGGTGAGCTGGTGGACGACCTCGTAGGTCAGGGTGCCGCTCCGCGAGACGACGCCGACCGCGCCCGGCGCGTGGATGTGGCCGGGCATGATGCCGATCTTGGCCTGCCCGGGCGTGATCACCCCCGGACAGTTGGGCCCGACGAGCCGGCTCCGCGTCGAGGCGAGGAAATGCTTCGCCCGCACCATGTCGGCCACCGGGATCCCTTCGGTCACGCACACGATGAGCGCGACGCCGGCCCCCGCGGCCTCCATGATGGCATCGGCCGCCGCCGTCGGCGGCACGAAGATCAACGCGCAGTTGGCGCCCTCCTGCGCCACGGCCTCCGCGACCGTATTCCAGACGGGAAAGCCGTCGTGGGTCGTGCCGCCCTTGCCCGGGGTCACCCCTCCGACCACCGTGGTCCCGTACTCCTTGCAGCGGGCGGCGTGGAAGGCGCCCTCGCGCCCCGTGATCCCCTGGACGACGACGCGCGTCTTCTTATCCGCCAGAATACTCATCGGGAGCTCCGGGCCAGCTCGACAACCTTGCGGGCGCCGTCCCCCATGTCCTCCGCCGTCGTGAGGGCGAGGCCCGACTCGGCCAGCATCTTCTTGCCGAGCTCCACGTTGGTGCCCTCCATGCGGACCACCACGGGCAGCCGGAGGCCGAGCTTCTTCACCGCTGCGATGACGCCCTCCGCCAGACGGTCGCATCGGAGGATCCCGCCGAAGATGTTGATGAACACCGCCCTGACGCTCGAGTCGGAGGTGAGGATGCGGAAGGCATTCTCGATCTGCTCGGGCGAGGCCCCGCCGCCGACGTCGAGGAAGTTCGCGGGCTCCCCGCCGGCGAGCTTGATGATGTCCATGGTGGCCATGGCGAGCCCGGCGCCGTTCACCATGCACCCGACGTTGCCGGTGAGCTTGATGTAGTTGAGGTTGAACTTGGACGCCTCGACGTCCAACGGGTCTTCCTCGTGGATGTCCCGGAGCGCCTGGATCTCGGGGCGGCGGGAGAGCGCGTTGTCGTCGAAGTTCAGCTTGGCGTCGAGCGCCAGGAGGCGCCCGTCGGCGGTGACCACGAGCGGGTTGATCTCGGCCAGCGAGCAGTCCTTGGCCAGGTAGCACCGGTAGAGGTTGAGCACCGCCGCGACGGCGGCCTTGAAGAGGTCCCCCGACAGCCCGAGGCCAAAGGCGAGCCGCCGCGCCTGGTAGGCTTGGAGGCCCAGCGCCGGGTGGCCCCACTCGCGGAGGATCTTCTCGGGCGACTTCGCCGCCACCTCCTCGATCTCCATGCCGCCGGCCTCCGAGGCCATCACGACGTGGGTCGCGCGGGCGCGGTCGAGCGTGACGGAGAGGTAGAGCTCCTGGCGGATCGGGGAGGCTTCCTCGACCAGCACGCGCCTGACCTCGATCCCCTCGGGCGGCGTCTGGGGCGTCTTGAGCCGCATCCCGAGGATCGCCCGCGCCGCGGTCTCGGCGCCGGAGGGATCGTCGGCGAGCTTGATCCCCCCGCCCTTGCCGCGGCCGCCCGCGTGGATCTGGGCCTTCACCACGACCCGGCCGCCCAGCTTCTGGGCGACGGCGCGCGCGGCGGCCGGAGTGTCGGCCACGTCGCCGGCGGGCACCGGCACGCCGAACTCCCGGAGGATCGCCTTCGCCTGATACTCGTGGATCTTCACTCGACCTGCCTCCGGTGTCAGACACCGGTGTCAGACACCGGTGTCTGACACCATTGCCGGGGGGACGCGCTCCATCACTTGCCGACCAGCTTCCGGAGGAGCCAGGCGACGGGGTCGTAGTACTCGCTCACCACCCGCTCCTTGAGCGGGATGATGGCGTTGTCGGTGATGTGGATGTGCTCGGGGCAGACCTCGGTGCAGCACTTGGTGATGTTGCAGAAGGCGAGCCCGGCCTTGAGCCGGAGGTACTCGGCGCGCGAGTCGGTGTCCATCGGGTGCATCTCGAGCGCCGCCAGCCGCACGAAGAAGCGGGGCCCCGCGAAGGCGGGCATGTTCTCGGGGTGGTCGCGGATGACGTGGCAGACGTTCTGGCAGAGGAAGCACTCGATGCACTTGTGAAACTCCTGCCCCCGGTCGATGTCCTGCTGCATCATCCGGAAGGTCCCGTCCGCCTCCGACCGCCCCGGCTTGAAGGCGGGGACCGTCTTCGCCACGCCGAAGTTGAAGGCGACGTCGGTCACCAGGTCCCGGATCAGCGGGAACGTCTTCATGGGCGCCACGGTGATGGGCTCGCCCGCCGGGAAGAGGTTCATCCGGGTCATGCACATCAGCCGGGGGCGGCCGTTCACCTCCGCACTGCACGAGCCGCACTTGCCCGCCTTGCAGTTCCAGCGGACAGCCAGGTCGTTGGCCTGCGTGGCCTGGATCTTGTGGATGACGTCCAGCACCACCATCCCCTCGTCGGTGGGAACGCGGTACTCCTTGAAGGCGCCGCCCGTGGCGTCGCCGCGCCAGACCCGCATGATCGCGTCGGGCATTACTTGTCCCCCTCGAGGAGCTTCGTCAGTTCTGGCGGCATCGGGGAGATCGGCTCCCGGTTGACCGCGAGCTCGTCACGCACCTTCCGCACCACGACGTTGACCTTCCCCAACGCGGGGTCCGTCTTGGGGTAGTCATCCCGCGTGTGGCCGCCGCGGCTCTCCTTCCGCTCCAGCGCCGCGACGGTGACCGCGTGGGCGACGGTGAGGAGCGAGTGGAGATCCAGGGCCAAGTGCCAGGCCGGATTGTACTGCCGGTTGCCGTCGATCTTGATCCGGCGGCACCGCTCGCGAAGGGTCGCAATCTCCTCCAGCGCCTTCTTCAGCTCACCCTCGGTCCGGATGATCCCCACCAGGCTCTGCATGCACTCCTGGAGGTCCTGGTGGATCGCGTAGGGGTTCTCTCCACCGGTCCGCTCGAAGGGCTCGAGACACGCTCGCGCCAGCGCCTCCACCTGGCCGGCGTCCACCGTCAGCGCCCCCTTGAAGTTCTTCGCGTATTCGGCGGCGTAGAGCCCGGCGCGGCGCCCGAAGACGACGAGGTCCGAGAGCGAGTTGCCGCCGAGACGGTTGGCGCCGTGCAGCCCCCCGGCGACCTCGCCGGCGGCGAAGAGCCCGAGCACGGCCGTGGCCGCGGTGTCGGCGTCCACGCGCACGCCGCCGTTCATGTAATGGGCGGTGGGCCCGACCTCCATCGGCTCCTTGGTGATGTCCACGTCGGCCAGTTCCTTGAATTGGTGGTACATGCTGGGGAGCCGGCGCTTGATGGACTCGGCATCGCGCCGCGAGGCGATGTCGAGGAAGACCCCGCCGTGGGGGCTCCCCCGCCCCGCCTTGACCTCGGTGTTGATCGCCCGCGCGACCTCGTCGCGAGGCAGGAGATCGGGGGTCCGCCGGTTGTTCTTCTTGTCGGTGTACCAGCGGTCGGCCTCCTCCGCCGTCTCCGCCGTCTCCGCCCGGAAGAACTCGGGGACGTACTTGAACATGAAGCGCTCGCCGAGCGCATTCTTCAAGGTCCCGCCGTCGCCGCGGACACCCTCCGTGACCAGGATGCCGCGCACGCTCGGCGGCCAGACCATCCCCGTGGGATGGAACTGATAGCATTCCATGTCGATCAGGTGCGCTCCGGCGTCGAGGGCGAAGGTCACTCCGTCACCGGTGTACTCCCACGAGTTGGAGGTAAACTTCCAGATCTTGCCGATGCCGCCCGTGGCGAGAACCACGGCCTTCGCCTTGAAGATCACGAAGCGCCCGCTCTCCCGCCAGTAGCCGAAGGCGCCGGCGATGCGGTCGCCGTCCTTGAGGAGGCGCGTGATCGTGCACTCCATGAAGACATCGATCCCCTTGTGCACGGCGTGCTGCTGAAGGGTGCGGATCATCTCGAGCCCGGTGCGGTCGCCCACGTGGGCCAGACGCGCGTAGCGGTGGCCGCCGACGTCGCGCTGGAGGATCCGCCCGTCCGGGGTGCGGTCGAAGAGCGCCCCCCAGGCCTCCAGCTCCTTCACGCGGTCGGGCGCCTCCTGGGCATGGAGCTGGGCCATGCGCCAGTTATTCAGCATCTTGCCGCCGCGCATGGTGTCGCGGAAGTGGACCTTCCAGTTGTCCTCCGGATAGACGTTCCCGAGCGCGGCGGCGATCCCGCCCTCGGCCATGACCGTGTGGGCCTTGCCGAAGAGCGACTTGCAGATCAGGGCCGTCTTCGCCCCCTGGGCGGAGGCCTCGATGGCCGCGCGGATGCCGGCCCCGCCGGCGCCGATGACGATGACGTCGTGCTCGTGGACCTCGTACTTATCGAGAGCCATTAGAAAAACCTCGCGTCGCGGATGATGCCCATGGAGAGGAGCCGGATGTAGACGTCGGTGAGCGCCACCGACACCAGGGAAAGCCAGGCCCAGAGCATGTGGCTCTCGTTCTGGGTCGTGACCATCCGCCAGAGCCGGTAGCGGAGCGGGCTGGACGAAAACTTATCCAGGCACCCGCCGCAGAGGTGGCGGCAGGAGTGGCAGGAGAAGGAGTACATCGAGAGCAGCGCCACGTTCACGACCATGATGATCGAGCCCAGCCCGATGCCGAAGCGGCCGTCGAAGATGAAGGCGTAAATCGCGTCGTACCAGAGGAAGATCAGGAAGGCGGTGGCGACGTAGAAGAAGTAGCGGTGGATGTTCTGGAGGATCAGGGGGAAGCCGGTCTCGCCCGTGTAGGCCCCGTGGGCGTCGCGGACCGCGCACGCCGGCGGCGACCACCAGAACGAGCGGTAGTAGGCCTTCCGGTAGTAGTAGCACGTCAGGCGGAAGCCGGCGGGACCCCAGAGGATGAGGATGGCGGGGGACCACGGCCACCAGGACGGTGTGAGCGTCGGGGAGTAGAAGGGGGAGAGGTAGTTCTGGTACTCGTAGTGGGCCCCCTGGAGGGCCGCCCAGGTGGTGTAGACGACGAACCCCCCGAGGCCCAGCACGATCAGGAGCGGCTCCAGCCACCAGGTGTCCTTGCGGAGCGTGGCCGTTGCCGCGAGCTCGCTAGCGGGCATAGGCTTTCATCCCTTCCTGGTAGAGGTCGTTGCCGTGGCAGTCGTTGACGACGATCGCCGGGAAGTTCTCCACTTCGAGCCGGCGGATCGCCTCGGTGCCGAGGTCCGCGTGCGCGACGATCTCGAGCTTCTTCACGAACCGGGAGAGCACCGCGCCCGCCCCCCCGATGGCCCCGAAGTACACGCCCTTGTGCTGCTTGAGGGCGTCCTTGACGGCCTGCCCGCGGTAGCCCTTGCCGATGGTGCCCTTGAGCCCCAGCTTGAGCAGGGCCGGCGTGTACTTGTCCATCCGGCTCGCCGTGGTCGGCCCGATCGAGCCGACGATCTCCCCGGGCCGTGCCGGCGACGGGCCCGTGTAGTAGATGATCTGGCCACGCACGTCGATCGGCAGCTTCTCGCCGCGCTCGATAAGGGGCATGAGCCGCCCGTGGGCGGCGTCGCGCGCCGTGTAGAGAACGCCCGTGATCCGCACGCGGTCGCCGGCCTTGAGCGACTCCACGTCGGCGTCCGAGAGGGGCGTGGTGATGTCCTTGCTGCCGTCGGTCCCAATGGTGATCATACCCGTCCGTCCTCGGGCTGGCGGGTCCTGTCGGCGACCAGCCCCACGGTGCTCACTCCCGCCCACCCGGAGTTACAAGTTGCGTGGTCGACGGACGCCGAACTCCCGCGGTTTCACGCGGTGCGCTCCGCGCCGCGGGGCACCCCGTTCGCCGCCTCCCGCCAGCCCGCGCGTGAAACCACATGCTCACAGTGTGGCCTCCTTGTGCCGGTGGGCGTGGCACTCGATCGTCACCGCCACCGGCAGCGACGTGATGTGGCAGGGATACGTGAGGATGTGGATGGCGAAGGCGGTGGTATCGCCGCCGTACCCCTGGGGCCCGATCCCGAGGCGGTTGGCCCGCTCGAGGACTTCCTTCTCGATCGCGTCGAGCGCCGGATCGGGGTTGGGCGACCCGATCTCGCGGAACAGCGCCCTTTTGGAGAGGATCGCCGCCTTCTCGAAGGTGCCCCCCACACCCACGCCGGCAATGAGCGGCGGGCACGCGTCGGGGCCGGCCGTCTTGATGCATTCCAGGATCCAGTCCTTCACCCCCTCGGGCCCGTCGGCGGGCGTGAGCATCTTGTACTTGGACCGGTTCTCGCACCCGCCGCCCTTGGCCATGACCATGAGCTTCAGCGTCGCGCCGGGGACGACGTCCATGTGGATCACGGCGGGCGTGTTGTCGCCGGTGTTCACTCGGTCGAACGGCGACCGGGCGATCGATGCGCGCAGGTAGCCTTCGGTGTAGCCCTGGCCGACACCCGCGTTGATCGCGTCAGCCAGCGGGCCTCCCGTGATGCGCACGTCCTGGCCCAGCTCGACGAAGCAGACCGCGAACCCCGTGTCCTGGCAGTAGGGGATGAGCTTCGTCCGCGCCATCTGGGCGTTGTCCTTGAGGATCTGAAGGACCTGCTTCCCCGCGGGCGAGCGCTCGGTCGCCAGCGCCCGGTCGAAGGCGCGCAACATGTCCGGCTCGAGGTCGAGGTTGGCGTCGATGCAGAGCTTCTTGACCGCGTCGGTGATCGCCGAAACGTGAATCTCGCGCATGCCCTACCTCGAGCCTGCGGCCCCGGCCGAGCGGGTGACCCGGCGAACGGGGCGCCCCGCGGCGCGGAGCGGCGACCCAGCCGCAAGGGCTGGGTGCCCGCAAAGGAGGCTCGCCTCCGCTCGCGCTTGCGGCCACACAAGGACTCTGCTCGCGGGAGCGAGCACCGTGGGGCTGTTCGACGGGGCAGGACCCGCTCGGCCGGGGCGAATCACAGCTTGAGCTTCTCCACCAGCTCGCGGACCGCGGCGGCGGACTTCTTGAAGGCGGCGTCCTCCTCCGGGGTCAGCTTGATCTCGATGACCTGCTCCACACCCTTGCGCCCCAGCTTGACCGGCACGCCGACGTAGAGGCCCTTGACTCCGTACTGGCCGTCGAGATAGGCCGCGCACGGGAGGATCTTCTTCTTGTCCTTCAGGATGGCCTCCATCATCTCCACCACCGCGGCCGCCGGTGCGTAGAACGCGCTGCCGGACTTCAGGAGGGCCACGATCTCCGCGCCGCCGTTCGCCGTCCGCTTCACGAGCGCGTCGATCTTGTCGCGGGGCAGCAGCTCCGTGATCGGAATGCCCGCGACGGTCGAGTACCGCGGCAGCGGGACCATCGTGTCCCCGTGCCCGCCGAGGACGAAGGCCGTCACGTTCTCCACCGAGACGCCGAGCTCCATGGCGATGAAGGTCCGGAAGCGCGCCGAGTCCAGGATCCCGGCCATCCCCATGACCCGGTGGGGCGGAAAGCCTGATACCTTCCAGGCCAGCTGGACCATGGCGTCCAGAGGATTGGTGACCATGATCAGGATCGCGTTGGGCGAGCGCCGGGCCACCTCCTGGGTCACCTGCTGTACGACCTCGGCGTTCTTGAACAGGAGATCGTCCCGCGTCATCCCCGGCTTGCGCGGAAAGCCCGCGGTCACCACCACGATGTCGGAGTTCGCCGTCTCGTCGTAGCCGTTGGAGCCGGTGAGCCGTGAATCGTAGCGGTGGATCGGACCCGCCTGGAGGAGGTCGAGCACCTTGCCCTGGGGGACGCCTTCGATCACGTCAACGAGGACGACATCAGCCAGCTCTTTCTCGACCGTGTACTGGGCCACCGAGGCCCCGACGTTGCCGGCTCCCACTACCGTGACCTTGGGTCGCATGATGGATCCCTCCTCCCCTCACCCTCCCCTCTCCCCCTCAGGGGGAGAGGATCAAGGTGAGGGGGAATTCCCTACGCCATGTTATGTATGATTGCTGTGCCGAACTCCGAGCACTTCACCTCCTTCGCCCCCTCCATGAGCCGGGCGAAGTCGTAGGTGACTACCTTGGACTGGATGGTCTTCTCGAGCCCCGCGATGATCCGGTCGGCGGCGTCCGTCCAGCCGAGATAGCGGAGCATCATCTCGCCGGAGAGGATCAACGATCCGGGGTTCACCTTGTCCTGCCCCGCGTACTTGGGCGCGGTGCCGTGGGTCGCCTCGAAGAGCGCGTGGCCGGTCTCGTAGTTGATGTTGCCGCCCGGCGCGATCCCGATCCCGCCGACCTGCGCCGCGAGGGCGTCCGAGAGCAGGTCGCCCGTGAGGTTGCAGGCGGCGATCACGTCGAACTCGTCGGGCCGGGTGAGAATCTGCTGGAGGAAGGCGTCCGTGATCGCGTCCTTGATCAGGATCTTGCCGGCGGGCGGCTTGCCGCCGCACTCTTCCCACGAAACCGCGCGGTCCGAGAACTCACGCTTGGCCAGGGCGTAGCCCCAGCGCATGAACGCCCCTTCCGTGTACTTCTGGATGTTTCCCTTGTGCACCAGCGTGACGTTCCGCCGGCCGTGCTCGACGGCGTAGCGGATCGCCGCCCGGACCAGCCGCTCCGAGCCCTCCCGGGAGACGGGCTTGATCCCGATGGAAGAGGTGTTGGGGAAGCGGATCTTCCGAACGCTCATCTCCTTCTGAAGGAACTCGACCACTTTCCGGCACTCCGGCGTGCCTGTCTCCCACTCGATGCCGGCGTAGATGTCCTCCGTGTTCTCGCGGAAGATCACCATGTCCACCTTTTCCGGGTGCTTCACCGGCGAGGGCACCCCTTTGAAGTAGCGCACCGGGCGGAGGCAGACGTAGAGATCCAGCTCCTGGCGGAGGGAGACGTTGAGGCTCCGGAACCCTTCCCCCACCGGGGTCGTGAGCGGCCCCTTGATCGCCACGAGGTACTCCCGGATGACGTCGAGCGTCTCGGGAGGGAGGAGGTTGGGCGGACAGTCGGCGCCGTAGGCGGCATGGGCCTTCTCTCCGGCATACGCCTCGCACCAGGAAATGCGCTTGCGCTCCTTGTACGCGCGCTCCACGGCGGAGTCCAGGACGCGGACCGCCGCCCGCCAGATGTCGGGGCCCGTACCGTCGCCCTCGATGAAGGGGATGATCGGCCGGTCGGGGACCTGGAGCTTGCCGTCCTGGATCGTGATCTTCTCTCCGGCAGGAATCTTCACCCTACTGGCCATTGGTACCTCCCCCTCGCCCACTCACATGCCCCTCACCTCTTCTCCTCTCCCCGCAGGGGAGAGGCAGGGTGAGGGGGCAGGGTGAGGGGCGTTTTCTCTCATTTCGCCAATGCGTTCAGGGCGGACCCGGCCTTGAACCAGCCGATCTGCTCCGCGGTGAGGCTGTGGTTGGCCTGGAATGAAATCCTTCGTCCGTCGGGCTTGAGCACAGTGACGGTCACGGGGTTGCCCGGCGCCAGCGCCGCGAGCCCGGTGACGCTCACCCGGTCGGGCTGCTCCAGGAGGTCGTAGTCCTTGGGGTCGGCGAAGGTGAGGGGCAGGATCCCCTGCTTCTTGAGGTTGGTCTCGTGGATCCGCGCGAAGCTCCGCGCGAGGACGACCTTCACGCCCAGGTAGCGCGGCGACATGGCGGCGTGCTCGCGGCTGGACCCCTCGCCGTAGTTCTCGTCCCCGATCACGATGGAGCCGATCCCCTTGGCCTTGTACCGGCGCGCGATCTGGCTGATCGTCAGGCCCGACTCCCCGCTCAGGACATCCGTCCCCTTCCCGGCCTCGGGATGGAAGGCGTTGTTGGCGCCGAGGAACATGTTGTCGCTGATCCTGTCGATGTGGCCCCGGAAGCGGAGCCACGCGCCTGCCGGCGAGATGTGATCGGTCGTGGTCTTCCCCTTGGTCTTGACGAGGATGACCAGGTCGGCGAAGTCCTGGCCGTCCCACGCGGGGAAGGGCTCCAGGAGCTGGAGCCTCTCGCTCGTGGGCGAAACCTCCACCTGGACCTTGTCGCCGTCCTGGGCCGGCGCCTCATAGCCTTCCAGCCCCCTGGCGAAGCCGGCCTTCGGCAGCTCCTCCCCCTCGGGGGGCGTGAAGCGGAACTGCTTGCCGTCGGGCGCCGTAAGCGGCCCGTCGACGGGATCGAACTCGAGGGTCCCGGCGAAGGCGAGGGCCGTCACGATCTCGGGGCTCGTGAGGAAGGAGAGCGTCGCCGCGCTGCCGTCGTTCCGCCCGGGGAAGTTCCGGTTGTAGGAGCTGACGATGGAGTTGGCCTCGTTCTTCCCCACGTCGGAGCGCTTCCACTGGCCGATGCACGGGCCGCAGGCGTTGGCAAGGACGGTCCCGCCCATCTTCTCGAAGGTCTCCATCATCCCGTCGCGCTTGATGGTCTGGAAGATGCGATCCGAGCCGGGCGTGACCAGGAAGGGGACCTTCGCCTTGAGTCCGGCCTTGAGCCCCTGCATGGCGATGTGGGCGGCGCGCCGCATGTCCTCGTAGGAGGAGTTGGTGCAGGAGCCGATGAGCGCGGCCTTCAGGTTGGCCGGCCAGCCGGCCGCCTTCAGCTCCGCGGCCAGCTTGCTGACGGGGCGCGCGCGGTCGGGAGAGTGGGGACCGACGATGTGGGGCTCCAGCGCCGAGAGGTCGATCTCCACGATCTCGTCGAAGAACTTCTCCGGGGCCGCGTGCACGTCCGGATCGGCCACGAGGTGCTCCCGGTACTGCCGGGCCAGCTTCGCGATGTCCGCCCGGTCGGTGACTTCGAGGTACGCCGCCATGCGGTCGTCGAAGGGGAAAACGGAGGTGGTGGCACCGAGCTCGGCGCCCATGTTGCAGATGGTCCCCTTCCCCGTGGCGCTGATGGATTCGGCGCCGGGGCCGAAGTACTCGATGATCTTGTTGGTGCCGCCCTTGACCGTGAGGCGTCCGCAGAGGTAGGTGATCACGTCCTTGGCCGACGTCCAGCCGGAGAGCTTCCCGGTCAACTTCACCCCGATCAGCTTGGGGTGGAGCACCTCCCAGGCGAGCCCCGCCATGACCTCGCCGCAGTCGGCCCCGCCGACCCCGATCGCCAGCATCCCGAGCCCGCCGCCGTTGGGCGTGTGGGAGTCGGCCCCGATCATGAGCCCGCCGGGAAACGCGTAATTCTCCAGGACGACCTGGTGGATGATGCCGGAGCCGGGCTTCCAGAAGCCGATCCCGTACTTCTTCGCCGCCGAGCGGAGGAAGTTGTAGACTTCGTTGTTCTCGGTGATCGCCCGCTTCATGTCCTCGGGCGCGCCGCTCTCCGCCCTGATGAGATGGTCGCAGTGGACGGTGCTGGGGACCACGACGCGTTTCCGTCCCGAGTGCATGAACTGGAGGATCGCCATCTGGGCCGTCACGTCCTGCATGGACACGCGGTCCACGCGCAGCCGGAGGTGGGCCTTCCCGCGCTCCCAGTGCTGGGCGTCGAAGTCGTCGGCGTGAGCGACGAGGATCTTCTCGGCGAGGGTGAGAGGGTGCCCGAATTTCCTGCGGGCCTTGGCCAGCCGCTCGGGCATGGCCTCGTAGAGCTTCCGGATCTCCGCGGCACCCATCGGTGGGCCTCCTGACTGCCGCTGCTATTTCAAACGTATCGCCTCCCACGGGGCAGGAGGCGATCACGTCCCGCTCTCGAAGTGGCACCTTACGCTACCACGCGGGCTCCCGAAGTGTCAAGGCGATGAGCCGACCTAACTAGTTGAAAAATCGACTTCCGCCTGAGTTTCAGGATGCTGTCGGCGGGGGAGAGTTCCATGGGGCAGACGTCGGTGCAGTTGGCCTGGCCGTGGCAGCGGAGGAGGGCGTCTTCGGAGAGCAGGAGAGGCCACCGCTCGGCCCCGGCGCCGTCCCGGCTGTCGGCCAGGAGGGTGAAGGCGCGGTTGAGCGCGGCCGGCCCGGCAAACCCCCCGTCCCAGCCCACCATCGTGCAGGCCGACAGGCACATCCCGCAGCCGATGCACTCGACGGCGGCGTCGATCTGCCGGCGCTCCTTCGCGTGCCTGCCGATGGGGGCGAAGGTTTCCTCCCCCGCCTTCGGCACGAAGACGGCGCCGGCGGCCTTCATCTTCGCGGCGAAGGGCGCCAGGTCCACCACGAGGTCCCGGATCAGCGGGAAATGGTAAAGAGGGCGCACGGTGACGGCTTCGGTTTTGAGAGAGGCGAGAAGCGTCCGGCAGGCCCAGCGCTCACGCCCGTTCACCACCATCGCGCACGAGCCGCACATCCCCACCCGGCACGCGTAGCGGAAGGCGAGCGTCGGGTCCTCGCTTCGCTGGATCTCGACGAGCGCGTCCAGGACCGTCATCCCCGCCCGCGCCTCGATCCGGTAGGTCTGCGTCCGCTCCGGACGGCCCGGCGCCCACCGAAAAACGACGAGGCTGGGGTCAGGCATGCGTATTTGCGTTGCGGCCGAGCGTGATGGGGTCAGGCATGCGTATTTGCGTTGCGGGCCAGGAGCAGCACGTGCTCGCCCTCCTGGACAGCCTCCCCCTTCTGGTTGAAGAGCGTCACGGCGAAGGTGACGATCCCGCGATCCGCCTTTTTCACCTCTTGCTTGGCCCGGACGACCACGCGCGCGTGGACCGTGTCGCCGATGAGGACGGGAGCCAGGAACTTCCAGCGCAACTCGAGGAACGCCATGGCGGTGCCGGCCACGAGCCCCAGGCGGTCGAGCAGCCCCAGGTACATGTCGTGGATCAGCGGCCCGTGGGGCACGCGCGTCCCGAAGGGGCTCGTTCGCGCGAACTCCTCGTCCACGTGGAGGGGGTTGTAGTCGCCGGTGAGGCCGGAGAACGCCAGGACATCGCCCTCGGTCACGGTGCGGCCGCCGGTCCAGAACTCCTGACCGACCGGCAGCGCGTCCCAGGATTTCCCGCCGTAGGATTTCGGCATGGGCGAGAGCATTATATACGGGATGCGCGCGGAGGATAAGGTCCTCGGCCTCGCCTGCCTGCTGACCCTCCTGCACTACACGGGGGCGTACATGCGGGTTCCGGTGCTGCCGCTCTACGCCACCGCCCACGGCGCCACCCCGACGCAGGTCGGGCTGATCATGGGCGCCCACATGGTGGTCGCCGCCATCAGCGCGATTCCGTTCGGCCTGGCTTCCGACCGCTGGGGACGGCGGACCCTTCTCCTCGGCGGGATGGCGCTCAGCGCGCTCACCTCCCTCTCGCTCCCGCTGGCGAGCCTGCCGCAGGGGCTCGCGGTCATCTACGGCGCGGCGGGCCTCGGCGTCGCGGCCTTCACGCCCAGCGTGATGTCCCTCGTGGGCGACGTGGCGGCGCCGGGGGCGATGGCGCGGGCGTACGCCTGGTACACGACCGCCCTGTACACGGGCTTCGGCGCCGGACCGATCCTCGGCGGCTACGTGGCCCAGGTCTGGGGTCACCGCGCCGCGTTCGTCGTCGCGGGGATCGTCATCGCGGCGGCGCTCGCCGCCGGGGGAACGCTGCCGCCAACTCGGGCGGTCACCGCCCGGCCATCCCCGCTGGCCGCCGCGGCCGACCTCCGGCGGAACCGGCGCGTCTGGGCGGGGTGGATGGCGACGGTGAGCGGTCTCGGCCTCTGGGGCGCGATCCTGACCTTCTTCCCGCTCCTGGCGCGCGAGCGCGGGATCTCTCCCCTGGAGATCGGCCTCGTCCTCGGGGTGCAGGCCTTCGTCAACACGGCGGCGCGGGTTCCCGCCGGCTGGCTGCTGGACCGCACCGGCGGCCGGCGGCCGTACGTCCTCGGCGGCCTCGGCGCCGCGGCGCTGGCGACCGCCCTCCTGCCCCACGCGAGCGGGCGGGCCGACTTCGTCCTGCTGAGCGCCGTGATCGGCGCCGCCTTCGCGGTGACCTTCGTCGCGGTCGGCGCCGCGCTGTCGGAAGCGACCACCCCCGCCACGCGCGGGCTGGCGATGGGCGGCTACAGCACGGCGATCTACGCCGGGATCGGGCTGGCCGCTATCGGCCTCGGCCCCGTCATGGGGCGCTGGGGGTACGGGACCGGATTCACGCTGGCGGGAGCGGTGGGAGCGCTGGGAACGCTCGTCACCGCCACCCTCTGGGGGCGCCCCCGCCCCTGATAACGCGACTGCCCATCCTCACCCGCCAGATGCCTGGGGTCAGGCTTGCGTATTTGCGTAGCCAGCGGTGTCTCCATTACCCCCTTACCCGGCCCGCCAGACTTCCACGCGGCCGGCCTTGGGGTCCACGCGGACGCGGTCGCCGGTCTTGATGACCGTCATCGGGTCGGGCGTGAGCTGATCCATCAGCGCCACGCCGGCCAGGACGGCGCCCTGGACCATCACGGGGTTGGCGACGCCGAAGAGCATGGCGCCCGGCGCCAGGCCGCGCGACTTGAGATCCAGGAGCGCCCAGGAGGTGGCGAAGCCGCCCTTGGCGAGGGGGCAGACGAAGACCTTGCCGGCGATGGACTTCCCGTAGAGGGCGTGGGACTCGCGCGAGATCACTCCCGTCGCCCGGTCGAGGTCGTAGCGGGCGCTGAAGCCGTCGGGCGAGACGAGGGCCTCGCCCTCGACGACGTCGCCCACGCCGGGATGGCCCGTCAGGACGATGGGCTCCTTCATCGCGCGATCCGCCCGCTGATCGCCGCCTCAACGCACTCGGCCGTCGGGCGGAAGATCGGGTTGTAGCCGTAGGCGGCGATGATGTTGGCGAGCTTGGCCGAGTCGGTGACGATGGTCCTGAGGCCGTGGCGGCGGGCCATCTCGCGCGGCGTCATGATGTAATAGCAGACCCCGACGACGATCCGACCGCCCGCCGCCTCGATCGCCTTCGTGTAGCCCTCCTGGTCGGCCAGCGCCTTCACCGCCGCGTTGGTGGTGAGGAGGAGCATCGTGTTCGCGCCGACCTTCTTCCCCTCGAGCATACGCGCGAGCGTCCGCACCTCGAAGAGCGAGAGGTGGGGGGTGCCGGAGACCACCAGGTCCACCGTGTCCTTCTCGGGGACGAAGGAGCGGTAGGTCCGGCCCAGGTCTCCCGGCTCGACGACGATCCGCTCCCGGGGCTTCTGCCCGCCGAACGCTTCCTCCAGCGTCCGCGCCTCGGGCGTCATCCCCACGAGGTGGAACATCGCGAGCGAGCCGTAGGAAGCGAGCGTCGCCCCCAGCTGCTTGAGGCCGTCGGAGTCGGGCTCCACCTCGAGCCCGGTGAAGACGGGGACGAGCCAGTAGTTCGTCAGCCGGCGCCCCACGAAGACCCCGAGCGCCCCCCAGTCGCTCACGCCCCGGGGCTGGTCGCGCACCTCCACGAGATGCGTTCCCCTGCGGTACTCGGGGAGATGCATCCCGTACGCGGGCACCCGCCCCGTCAGCGCCGCCGCGTACGACGCCGGCCCCCCCTCGAAGTTGGACCGCGCGCCACACACCGCGTTGGCGTAGATCACCGTCCCCGTGTCGCCCCAGCCCAGGTGCTCGCCGAAGCGCGGCTGGGCCACCGCCTGGTAGTTGGTGCAGGAGGTCAGGAGGATCCCGCCCATCGCCGTGATCAGCTCGCGGAGGCGCCGCTCCTTCCGCGCGACCTCCTCGGGCTGGCCGAGCTCCCGGTAGAGAGCGAAGTCCACGTTGCAGGAGTTGGTCGTGGTGGGGACGACGAAGCGCGCTCCCTGGCGGACCAGGTCCTCGACGAAGGCGAGCCCCGCCTCCCCCATGGACTCGGGGTCGCCGGTCAGGTGGGCCGAGGTCACGGTCACCATCGACGCAGCGCCAAAAAACTCGCCGACCTCGACCTGCATCTGGAGCGCCCGCCGCGCGGGCTCGCCCCACCCGCCACGCAGAACCGCCTCTTCCTCGGGCGTCAGCTTCACCGTCCCGCCTCCCTCCGAGCCTGTGGGAATCTAGCACATCCTGGAGAAGAGGGCACCATCACGATTCCAGCCGCGCCGAGGAGCCGATGCCTCGCGGTCTTATCTTGACTCGCGACGAACGATGGTGCTAGAAGGGGTCGTGGACTCCTGCTGGGCGTTTTACCACTCACCCACCAGACCGAAGGGGGAAACCAATGAGATTCAGGGCGACGCTGAAGGGCATAACTCTGGTCACACTCCTCCTCTTTGTGCTGGCGGTCTCCGGATGCTACGGGGGATTCCACCTAACAAAGGCCCTGTACAAGTTCAACGGAGAGGTCAAGGTCGACGGCAGCCCACAGGCCAACCGCGTGGCTCAGAGCGTGGTCATGGTGCTCCTGGTCATCATCCCCGTTTACCAGCTCGCCGCACTGGCGGATGCGGTGATCCTCAATAGCATCGAGTTCTGGACAGGAAAGAACCCCATGACGGCCGACGACGAGCCCGCGGTCCGGACCGTCTATAAGGGAACCGAGCGGTACGTCCAGACCTTTGTCCGCACCGCTTCGGCAAAAGAGATGCAGATCGAGTACTTCAAGGAAGGTCGGCAGGTGAACACCGTCACGATCCGCCAGGAGTCGGATTCCCCGGTGGTGACGGCCGACGTGCGCTGGAGTGACGGACGGCACGAAAGGTATCAGCTCAGGCACGCCGACGGGGAGACCTACCTCATTGGCCACACCAGCGCCATGGGGGGATACCGACAGGGGATCGCCGACCGCGATCAGGTGGCTGACATTTCCAACCGGGTTCAGGTTCTCCTTGCGTCCCCCGTCCCGACGGCGAGGGCCTTCCCGACTGGGCGGTTCCAGTAGACCCCGTCTCCCGGGCCCGGCCGCCCCTTGTGCGTCAAGGGGTGGCCGGATCCCGGGGTTACCACCTCACCCAGCTGATTGCACTCCATAGCCAGCCGAGGCTGGCGTAATAGAAAATTGGCTCTTCCGGCTTTTGAGTGGGTCGCAACGAAGATCCCTGCCGGGGATGCCCCAGCCGAGCGAATCCGCACGCGCCCTCGCGGGCCGAGAAGTGCAGGATGCCGGAGCGCGCCGAGCCGGCCAACACCGTTGGGCGGCGAGGACAGAGCCCCCCGTCGCGGGGGGATGGGGGGGCCAGTGGAGGCGTCCGAGCGAGCGAAGCCCGTCGGGGCGCGGAGGACCTGAGCGAGCGGGGCACCCCCGGCAGGGAGTCGCGACCACACGATTTCCCGAAGAGCCAGAAAATTGCTCTACGACTGCCACTCCCAGAGCGCCGAGAATCGCGTGGGGATTTCGTAGAGATTGACGCCGAGCGGGGGCGTCAGGAAACCCACCTCCGAAAGGACTACGAATGGGTATATTATGCCCGTCTCATGGGTATTTTCTACCCGTCTGACGGGTATTTTATACCTGCCTGGGGGGCCTATCCCCCGCCCGAGACCGCCTGCATGATCGTGATCACGTCGCCCGCCGCCACCGGCCGGTCCAGGCTCCCGAGCCAGCGCGTGCTCTCCTCGTTGTGGAAGCAGAGGACATGCTGGCGAAACGCGCCGCTCTCGTCGAAGAGGTGGACCTTGAGCGCCGGGTACCGTCGCACCAGCTCGTCCAGCGCCCCGGCGAGCGTCTCGGCCTCGATGGGAAGCGTCCTGGCCCCGCCGACGATCCCCGCCAGGAGGCTCGGCAACGCCACGGTCACCGGCGGCATCACCGTTAAACGAGGAACGCCGCCACGCAGAGGACCCGCGGCAGCGTCACCGGCAGCGCCTGCCAGGTCTCGCCGCCGTCGCGGGAGGCGTAGAGGCCGCCGGCCGTCGTCCCGAAATAGACGCCCGCCGGCTCCAGACCATCCACCGCCATCGCGCCGCGGAGCACGAGGGCGTAGGCGTGCTCCTCGGGTAGCCCGCGCCCGAGGGGCTCCCACGAGTCGCCGCGGTTCAGGCTCCGGTAGACGCGGAGCCGGCCCCCCGGCGGGAAGCGGTACTCGTCGCTCTCCAGCGGCACGGCGAAGAGCGCCTTCGTCTTCGGATCGATGACGATCGGGAAGCCGAAGCCCGACGGGAGGCCGTTCTCGGTCCGCTCCCACGAGTCCCCGCCGTCGCGCGTGCGGTACATGCCGCGGTGGTCCTGGCGGTAGATCGTCCCCGGATCCTCCGGATCCTGGGCGAGGGCGTGGACTCAGTAGCCGACGTCCTTCCTGACCTTGTCCTCGAGCGTCACCCTCACGCCCTGGTTCCTGAGATGCCAGGTCCGGCCGCCGTCCTCGGTGCGGAAGACGCCGACGGCGGAGATGCCGCACCAGAGACGCCGCGGGTTTCGCCTGTCGGTGAGGATCGAGTGAGCGCAGAGGCCGCCCGCTCCCGGCACCCAGGCCTCGCGGGTCTCGTGCTCATTGAGGCCGTCCACGGGCTTCCAGCTCTCCCCGCGGTCCTCGCTCGTGAAGAGCCCCGCCTCGCCCACGCCGGCCAAGAGCGTCGGCCCTTCCGTGTGGACGCGCCAGACCTGGGTGAGCTTCCGCGTGCCGCCCTCGGGGTAACCGGGGCCGCCGGGTGCCTGGCGCCACGCGGCCAGATCGTCGCTCAGCTGGATCGTCGGGCCATAGACGGGGCTCGCCACCCCGAAGAAGTAGCGGCCGCCGCGATCGCACGCCGCCGCCGTGACCTTCCAGCCCCTGAAGACGGGCCCCTCGACCCGCCAGCGCGCCCGCGCCTCGTCCCCGCGCACGAGGAACGCGCCCTTCTCCGTGCCGACGATCAGGAGCACGCCCATGTCGCCCCGGATGCTAGACGCGCGCCGGGGAGTTGTCAAGGAAGGCGGAGCCTGCTAGAAGAGGGGAAGCCAAGGAGGCGCACCATGACCGCGACTGCCGCCGCGACCGCCTGGGAGGTCAAAGGGACGATCACCCTAGCCTGCAACTGCGACTGGGGGTGCCCCTGCAACTTCAACGCCCGGCCGACCTACGGCCACTGCGAGGGGGAGTGGACCTGGCACGTGCCCCAGTTCGACCACTCGGGCAAGTACGCCGCCGTCGCCCCCTTCGAGGACAGCGGGCCGCCGGCTCGCTAGCCCCATGGCTCAAATTTTCGTCCTCGGCGCCGGCACCCCCACGCCCACCGCGCACCGCTTCGGCTCGGCCTTCGCCGTCCAGGTCGGCGGCGAGTACGTGATGTTCGACTGCGGCCCCGCCGCCACCCACAAGCTGGTCAAGGCCGGGATCTTCCCCACCCAGGTGGACTACCTCTTCTTCACCCACCACCACTTCGATCACGACGTGGACTACCCGTGCTTCCTCCTCTGCCGCTGGGACCAGTCCGTCGGCAAGGAGCAGACGCTCCAGGTCTTCGGCCCCACCCTGACCCAGACCCTCACCGAGCGGATCATCGGCGAGCAGGGCGTCTTCGCCCACGACTGGAAGGCGCGCGTGAACCATCCGCTCTCCCAGCGCGTCTTCGTCAACCGCGGCGGCACGCTCCCGCGGAAGCCCCCGCACGTGCTCGCGAAGGACGTGGGCCCGGGCCCCGTCCACCGCGGGCGCGAGTGGGCCGTCAGCGCCGCGCCGGCCGAGCACGTCCAGCCGTATCTCGACTCCCTCGCCTACCGGCTCGACTCGGCCGAGGGGAGCATCGTCTTCACCGGCGACACCCAGCCCTGCCGGAGCGTCGTGGACCTGGCGCGCGGCGCCGACATGATGCTCTGCATGTGCTGGGACGACCAGGAGCGGATGCAGGCCAACGGCGAGGCGCCGGGCCAGTGCGGGACGACGGGGGCGGCCCAGATGGCCCAGGAGGCCGGGGTCAAGAAGCTTGTCCTCGTGCACATCGGCCCGCACCTCTCCACCCACGGCCCCATGGAGAAGGGCATCGGCGACGTCCGCCGCCTCTACTCCGGCGAGATCATCTTCGCCGACGAGCTGCTGACGCTACGGCTGTGAGATCTTCCAGGCGGCGAACCCGCCGACCAGGTCCATGATGCGCGCGTGTCCGGCCTGCTCCAGGAGGCTCGCCGCCGTGGACGATCTCAAGCCCGTCTGGCAGTAGACGACGACCGGCTGCCCGGAAGGAACGTCGGCGATCCGCTGGCGAAGCTGGTGCAGTGGCACGTTGCGGCTGCCCGGAATCGCCCCCTGCTGCCACTCTCCCTCAAACCGCACGTCCACGAGTGGCACGGGCCCGGCGTCGAGCATCTCGCGAAGCGTCGCGCTCGTGAGCCGTTCGGTGCGGCGCACGAGGTCGGGGCGATCCTTGGCGGCCTCGATGCCCCCGTCGAGGAAGCCGAGCACGTTGTCGAAGCCGATCCGCCCCAGGCGCATGGCCGCCTGCCCCTCCGTCCCGCGCGCGGCCGCGATGACGATCGGCTGGTCGTGAGCCAGCAGGGTCCCCGCCCACGTGGCGAAGCGCCCACCCAGGCCGATGTTGGTGCTGGCGGCGAGGTGTCCGGCGGCATAGTCGGCGGGCTCCCTGACGTCCAGGAGCTGGCCGCCCCTCCGCTGAACCGCGAGGACCTCGTCGAGGGGCAGCGGCCGGACCTCCCGGGAGAGGGCCTGCTCCAGCGTCGGGCGCACGCGGCGGTTCATCGCCGCGTCGTAGCTGAAGTACGCGGGCGCCTCCGGCTGATCGCCCCCGACGAGCCGGATGAAGGCCTCCCGGCTCATCGGCTGAAGCGCGTAGTTGTACCGGCGTTGCGCGCCGATCGTCGAGACGGTGTCCGAGCTCAGGTTCTTGCC
>JACPSW010000106.1 GCA_016193045.1 Candidatus Rokuibacteriota bacterium
CGGGGGGTGATTCTGGGGTTTTTCGCGGTTTTCTGAGGCTTCCGATCGTGGGAAGGAAGTTGGCGGGAAACCTCAGAAGTCATCGAAAGATTTGTGGTGACCCCGGCGGGATTCGAACCCGCGATCTCGACCTTGAAAGGGTCGCGTCCTTGGCCAGACTAGACGACGGGGTCCGGTGGCCGAGAATACCTCAGAGCGCCTGTGCGCGCAAGAAACAAAGCATCCGTGCTAAGCTTGGCGCGGCTTGCCTGAGCCGCGCTCGCTCGATGGGAAAAGGAGGCCGTGGACGCCAAGGTCTTCGCCAAGGGCGTGACCGTTGTGGGGATGGTGGTCCCCCTCACGGTGGGCGTCTGCCCGGCTCAAAACTTCGGCCTCACGGGGGATTTGCTCCCTCTCGTATGGAAAATAGAGCAGGCCGGGAGCGAGCAGTCCCGTATCACCGGCTCTATCGAGAATCGGCACGTCTTCGGGGCCAGGGGAATCCAGCTCCTCGTGGAGGAGATCGACAGCTCCGGCCGACGGGTCAATCAGGCCGTCAGCTACATCGACCGTGACGTGCCGTCTGGTGGGCGTGCGTCCTTCGAGATTCGCGTCCCGACGGTCGGGGGAACCTACCGGGTGAGCCTGCTCGCCATCGATTGGTTCATGGAGGGGCCCTAGAAAACTTGGTGAGCCGTGGTGGGATCGCACCACCGACCCCCTGCTTAAAAGTGAGCCCCCACGGCAGTCCGAGGATACGCCAGAGCACCTATCCGCGCAAGAAAGCGACGAGAAGTACGCTTTACACGAGTGTTGTCGACCCACCTCCAGAATCCACTTCGGGACTCCCAACTCCACCGCGGTCCTTTCCTGGGTGGAGATCGCGTCCTCCCCCGCCCAAATCGGCCATTACGTCGGCCTTGGAGGCCCGGAGGGCCTCCCCTACCTCACCCGAGGCCCTCTTAGTCAGGACTCGTCGTCAGAGATGGCCACGAGCGCGCCCCGGAGGGCGTGGAGAACGTGCTTAGCAGGCCCAGCGGTTTTGGGGTGGTCAGGGGGTTCTCAGTATTCGCCTGAGTGTTCTGCATAGTTCTTCCATAGGCATCGGAAAGGTGCGTAACGACCTTCGAACTGCGCCCGAATGCGCTTGAGTGAGCCCGAGTTGGGCACAAGTTGGTCACAATCGAAACCGCTGCGGGATTGCCGTGACGGGCAACTAGCGGAAAGAACGAGGGCCTAGGCGACCAAGAGACGCTCGGGGCATGCTAGGATAGATAGGTGTTAGGAGACAGGCGATGGGAACCTTTGCGGTCGAGGTGACGGCGAAAAACCTACAGGATCCGCGCCGTCACCGTACCCTGTCATTTCTGGTGGACACCGGAGCCACGTACACGACCCTGCCCCGTGACGTGGTCGACGAACTGGGCTGCCGGCCCATCGGGCGCCGCCGGGGGACATTCCGGCGGCCAGCGCCGCTTCCGCGCAAGCACACCGCGGAGGTCCTCGCCGAGCTGGGCCTCGCACGCGCCGAGATCGAGCGCCCGGTCGCCACCAAGGTCGTCAGGCTCCCGTGAGGCGCTCGGACCATCTGCGCCTCGGAGTTCGGCTCAAGCTCGTCGCTCTCGCGACGCTCGTGATCGTCGGAGTCTCCTCGGGTTTCACCTGGCTTTCCCTCACCCTCACGCGTCAAGCGATCGAGGAGGACCTCAGGGTCCGGGCGATCATCTTTGCCCGCGAGATCGCCGCCACCATCAGCGACCGCCGGGAGTTCGAGAGCCGCCATCTGCTCGGCGAGCAGATCAAGCGCATTCTCGATATCCGGCCCAGCGCGCTGCAACTCGACGTACTGGTCTTCGGGCCTACGGAGACCACCGCCGTCGCCACGAGCGAGCCGAAGACCCGGCTGCCGTTCAACCGGCGCGACGCCGACGAGGTCCGCAAGGGCCGCATCGTCTCGCGCGCCGTCACGAGCCAGAGTGGCCGCTACTGGGAGGTCATGGCCCCGATCACCCTCGAGGGTGTCGTCGCCGGCGCCATCGCGGTGAAGTTCTCCCCGACCCGCGCCGACGAGCTTGCCTCCCGCATCCGCTTCTGGGCCCTGACGCTGGGCGCGGCGGCGGTCGTGGTCATGGGCCTCCTCATGAGCATCGCGATCCGGATCGTCGTGGACCGGCCGGTCCAGCGATTCATGGGCGCGATCAAGGAGACGACCGCAGGGGTGGCGCCCGCGACGGTCCACGTCACGACGAGGGACGAGTTCGGCGTCCTCGCGCGGCACTTCAACGAGATGGTCGCGCGCATCGACCGCTTTAGCGAGGAGCTGCGCGTGCGCATCGATGAGGCGACCGACGAGCTCAGCCGGCGTTACCGTCAGGTGGAGCAGCTCAACTCGCTGCTCTTCGACATGCAATGGCGGCTCGGCCACGCCGAACGGCTGGCGCTCTCCGGACGGATCATGGCCGAGGTGGCCCACGAGGTGGGCACGCCGCTGCACTCGGTCGCGGGCCACCTCGAGTTGCTCCGCAAGGACCTCCCGCCGGCGGTCGTCACCGACGACGTCGCGCGGCGTCTCACCACTGTCGAGACGCAGGTCGCCCGCGTCATCGAGATCATCGCCCGGCTCCTCGACGTCACCCGGCGCCCGCCCAGCGAGGCGGGCCCGGTCGACCTCGAACGACTGGCGCAGGACACGGCGGAGCTGGTTCGCCCGGGTCTGTCGGCCGCCGGGCTCAGCCTCGACGTGCGGGGGGAGCCCGGGCTGCCACGCGTACGGGGCCGGCAGGACCAGCTCCAGCAGGTGATCCTGAACCTCCTGACGAACGCGATCGCCGCCACCCCGACCTGTGGCCGGATCGAGGTGATGACCCGGGCCGCGTCGGCGGGGCGCGAGGTGGAGATCGCGGTCGCCGACACGGGTAGCGGCATCCCGGCCGCGGACCGCAAGCGCATCTTCGAGCCCTTCTTCTCGACGAAGGAGGCCGGACGCGGCACCGGCCTCGGGCTCTTCATCAGCGCCGAAATCGTGCGCGAGCACGAGGGGCGGATCGAGGTCCACAGCGAGGAGGGGCGCGGCAGCGTGTTTCGCGTCATCCTGCCCGCCGGAGGGAGCGGGCCGTGAATGCGACCCCCGCGCTCCTCGTCGCCGACGACGACCAGGTCGCGCGCGAGCTGCTCGCCGAGGTGCTCGGCCGGGAGGGCTACCGCGTGCGCATCGCCAGCGGCGGTGCCGAGTGCCTGCGGCTGGCCGAGGCCGAGCCCTTCGACATGGCGCTCGTGGATCTGCGCATGCCCGACCTCGACGGCCTCGGCGTGCTCAAGCGGCTCGGCGCGATCCAGCCGGGCCTGCCCGTCGTCATCCTGACGGCCTTCGCGTCCATCGACACGGCGATCGAAGCCGTGCGCGCCGGCGCGTACGACTATCTCTCCAAGCCGTTCCGGATGGAGGAGATCAAGGTCGTCGTGCGGCGCACGCTCGAGGCGCGTCGGCTCGCGCGCGAGAATCTCCACTACCGCCAGGAGCTCAAGGCCCGGCACGGGTTCGAGACCCTGATCGGCCAGTCGCATCAGATGGTGGAGACCTACAAGCTGGTCGCGCGCGTGGCGAACCTCGACACCACGGTGCTGATCCAGGGGGAGACCGGCACGGGAAAGGAGCTGGTCGCGCGCGCCATCCACTACGCGAGCGCCCGCGCCGACCGCCCGTTCGTCGTCGTGGACTGCGCGGCGCTGCCGGAGTCGCTCTTCGAGTCGGAGCTGTTCGGCCACGAGCGCGGCGCCTTCACGGGCGCGCTGGCGGCACGGCCTGGGCTCCTCGAGACCTCCGACGGTGGCACGTGCTTTCTCGACGAGATCGGGGAGATGACGGCGCCGCTGCAGGCGAAACTCCTCAGGACGCTCCAGGAACGGACGGTCCGCCGGGTCGGCGGCAACGAGCCGATCCCGGTCGACGTCCGCATCGTCGCGGCGACCAACCGCGACCTCCGGAAGCTCGTGGCCGAGGACGCGTTCCGGGACGACTTGTTCTACCGGCTCAACGTCGTCACGATCACGGTCCCCCCGTTGCGCGAGCGCTCGCAGGACATCCCCCTCCTCGCCCAGCACTTCCTCGAGAAGTTCGCGGGCGGGGCCGGCTACCCGGCCAAGCACCTCGCGTCCGAGGCCCTCGCGCTGCTAGCCGGTTACCACTGGCCCGGCAACGTCCGCGAGCTCGAACACGTCATCGAGCGCGCGGTGGCTCTATCGTCCTCCGAGATGTTGCTGCCCGACGACTTCCCCGAACACCTCCGGGGCAGGTCCGAGCGCGCGCCGGTGCTGCCGGCCGCGCGGATGACGCTGGACGAAGTCAAACGGTGGTACGTGAGCAAGATGCTCGAGGAGGCCGGCGGGAACAAGGTCCGCGCCGCCGAGCTGCTCGGGATCGACCGACGCACGCTCTACCGGATCCTCGAGCGCCAGGCGACGGACGAGCAGGAGGAATGAGGCGCGCGCTCGGGGCGGTCGCGTTGTCCCTCGCCGTAGGCGGCTGCGCGTCGGCCCCGCCCGCCCCGGTGCGGAGCGAGCTAATTCGGGCCATCCTGGCGTCCACGGTCCAGCTGCGGGTCGAGCGGGAGGGGGGCGGTCGGCGGGCCGCCTCAGGCATCGCCGTTGCGTCTGATCGCGCGACGCGCCGCTCGTGGATCGCGACGGCACGGCACTTCGTCGACCCGCCGCTCCGTCAAGAAGTCTTCGCGCGCCGGCCCGGAACCAGCACGTCGGTGAAGGGCAGGATCGCCTTCGTGAGCCCCGACCTAGACCTGGCGATCATCGAGCTCCAGGGATTCGACCTCGTGCCGGCCCGCCTCAAGGAGACGTCGAGCCTCGGCGATGATATCCTCCTGGTCGCCTTCCCCTGGGGCCGGCGGTTCACCGTCGTCAGCGGGGTCGTGAGCCAGATCGCCGCGCGCGAGGGCGAGGCGCCGGTGGAGGGGCCGGCCCGGATGGTGGACTCCTCAGTGAGTTACGGCTCGAGCGGCGGCGGCGTGTTCGACGCGCAGAGCGGCGCCCTGATCGGGATCGTCGAGGGTTATCGCACCGCGAAGGTCGCGATCCCGGAGGCAAAGGACCGGGTGCTCGAAGTTCCGGTCGCCGGGGAAACCACGGTGATCGCCGCGTCCGCGATCATGCGTTTCCTGGTCGCCTCCGGCCTCGGCGACTTTCTGCCGAAATGACGACGGGCACGCCGACGTGCGGCGTGCCCGTCCCCTGCCCGTCCGGCGCTACTCGGAAACCTCGAAGCCGGTCGTGACGTTCTTACCGTCGCGCACCTCGTAGGACGCCTTCACCGACGCGCCCTCTTTGAGCGTGTCCATCGCGAGGCCCTCGGCCACCCAGAGCTGGGTGCCGTCCTCGAGGACGATCGAGCGCTCGCTCGAGTCCACCGACTTGATCTTCCCCTGGATCTCTTCCGCCCAGACACCGGCGACCGCGAACACGAGCAGCAGAGCCATGGCGATTCCGAGCACCTTCTTCATTGGGATCCTCCCCCTGTAGGTTTGATCTTGATCGGGCTGGCACCGCCTATCCGGAGCCGCCCCATCTTCGCCCCTGGGGAGTGCAAGGGGGAGGCCAGGCTGGGGCCCAAGGTAGCAGTGAGCAAACTCACTGGGTTAGCATCCGGGCGCACGCTGGCCGGGACATGGTCCGTGTGGCGGTTCGCCACAGCCGTGGCGAACCGCCTCAGAGCCCCGGAATCGGCCGCGGCACGTTGCGACGGTCCGGATTGGCCACGACCTCAGGCGCCCGGCCGTCAGGACCTCGAGCGGGCGGGCATCTCGCGGTCCGTCGCGATGGAGCTTACCGGCCATAAGACGGAGGCCGTGTACCGGCGCTACGCGATCGTCGCTGAGAGCGATCTCCGCGAGGCGGGCGCGAAGCTCGCGGCGACGCTCGGAACGGCGCCCGCGACGGCTTCACTCAGTGACAATTCCGGCGACAGCGCGGAAACGGCATTCGCCGGGTGGCTGAGAAAACTGGTGTGGGCAGGGACGGGATTGAACCCTGTCTCCGTCACACTTTCGCGAGCCTCCTGCTCCAGCAGGGCGAGAGCGCGGTTTATGTCCAGCGACAGCTGGGCCATACCTCGATCAAACTCACCGTCGATACCTACCGACGGTGGCTCCCGATGGGCAACAAGGCGGCCGTGGATCGTCTCGACGACCGCAGTGGTAGCAAGGTGGTAGCAAAAACGATGGGCGCCGCCGGGGGCGCCCCGTAAGTGCCTAAAAATGGTGAGCCGTGGTGGGATCGAACCACCGACCCCCTGCTGAAAAGGCAGGTGCTCTGCCGGCTGAGCTAACGGCTCCGACCAACGATTCTGCCCGCTTGCCCGATGGGAGTCAACTGCTCAGTAGAGGAAAACCGGGGCCGACGGAGTGAAATCGATCTGATACTCGGCCGAAACGGCTCGCCAGTCCTCGGGCCGCCCCCACCGCACCAGCCGCCCATTCTCGAAGAGGAACCAATGGGGGGTCAGCTTGAATCTGTCCTCCTCATTCAGGAGCAGGACCTCCCCCACTTCGATGAGGGTTCCCGAGGCATCCCGCCGCGCGGCCCGGATCATCATGCCGTGAGTGACTTCTTCGTTCGTGATCGTGGTGGCGAAGATCGCGAGAATCCGTTCCTTGGAGTCGCCCGCCCGAATGCTCCCGAGGTTGCCTTCGGTGTAGGTGAAGGTGGGAGTGCTCGCGCAGCCGACGAACGCGACGGCGACGACCGCCCGCGCGAGGATGGTCACGGGGCCGGGGGGATGGAGCCGCGCAGAGACGGGAACCAGCGGACCAGCGGCGAGTCGTCCAGGAGGATGGTGTCGTCCCTCACGGCGCCCGTCGAGACCAGGCAGAAGTCCACCCCGACCAGCTCCGCCAGCCGGTCCAGGTACTGCCGCGCCTTGGCCGGGAGCTCGGCATAGTCGCGGAGGCCGGCGGTGGAGGTCTGCCACCCCGACATCTCCTCGTAGACCGCTTCGGCCTCGCTCCAGACCCGCTCCTCGTGGGGGAGCTCGCTGAGCAGCTCGCCCCGGTACCGGTAGCCGACGCCGATCCGGACGGTCTCGCACTTGTCCAGCACGTCCAGCTTGGTGAGCGCGATGGTATCGAGCCCGTTGACGCGCACCGCATAGCGGCCGACGACGGCGTCGAACCAGCCGCAGCGCCGCGGCCGGCCCGTGGTGGCGCCGTACTCGTTGCCGCGGGCGCGCAGCAGCTCGGACAGCTTGCCATGGAGCTCGGTGGGGAAGGGCCCACCCCCCACCCGGGTCGCGTAGGCCTTCGAGACACCGAGGACGCCGTGGATCCGGGTCGGCGGCACGCCCGTCCCCGTGGCGGCGCCGGCCGCTGTGGTGGTTGAGGAGGTGATGAACGGATAGGTCCCGTGGTCGATGTCGAGCATCGTCCCCTGGGCCCCCTCGAAGAGCACCGATCGGCCGGCGTCGATCCACCGGTTCAGGAGCAGCTCGGTGTCGGTGATGTAGGGGGCGAGCCACCCCGCGTACCGGAGGTAGGGCCCCAGGACCTCCTCCACCGTGAAGGTCTGGGCGTCGTAGATCTCGCCGAGGAGGCGGTTCTTCTGGCGGAGGTTGGCGGCGAGCTTTTCCCGGAAGACCGGCTCGTCCAGGAGGTCGCCCATCCTGATCCCCATCCGAGCGGCCTTGTCCACGTACGCAGGCCCGACGCCCTTGCCGGTGGTGCCGATGCGCCGGTCCCCGAGCTTGGCCTCCGAGGCCAGGTCCAGCGCCCGGTGGTAGGGCAGGATGAGGTGGGCGTTCCGCGAGATGTAGAGGTTGCCGTCGAGCACGATCCCGCGCCGGACCAGCGCCTCCATCTCCTCGATGAGCGAGGCCGGATCCACGACGACGCCGCAGCCGATGACGCAGCGCAGGCCCGGGTGGAGGATCCCCGAGGGAATCGAGTGGAGGACGAACTTCTCCTTGCCCACCACCACGGTGTGCCCCGCGTTGTTGCCGCCCTGGTAGCGCACCACGGCGTCCACGTGGGGGGCCAGGAGGTCGGTCACCTTGCCCTTCCCCTCGTCGCCCCACTGGCAGCCGACGACGACGATGTTAGGCATGGGCGCCTCCCAGGGGGAACCATTTGCCCGGAGCCTCGAGGAGATCGGCTGTCCCGATCTTCCGCTCCGCGCCCGTCGCGAGCTCGATGACCAGCACTTCCTCCGCCCGCGTCTTCGGCCCGCCAATCACGAGCGCCCAGCGGGCCCGCTGGCCGCGCGCGTACGCGAGGGACTCCGGCAGTCCGCGGGTGATGATGTCGCGCGCCACCGCCGCTCCCAGGTCTCGCAGACGCCGGGAAAGCGCAAGAGCCACCGTCTTCTCGGGGGTGAAGTCGATGATGAAGAAGTCGGGGCCTGCCTGCGGCACCGCCACGCCCTGGGCCTCCATCGCCAGGAGCGCCCGCCCCACCTCGAAGGCGAAGCCCGTCGCCGGGCAGTCGTAACCGAAGCGGCCGAGCATGTGGTCGTAGCGCCCGCCCCCGCAGAGCGGCGCCCCGAGGCCGCTCACGTAGCCCTCGAAGTGCACGCCGGAGTAGTAGTCGAAGCCGCGGACCTCTCCCAGGTCCAGGATCACGGCGTCGGCGAGCCCGTAGGCCCGGAGCAGCCGGTGGACCTCGGCGAGGTTCCCGAGCGCGCGCTCGGACCGCGGGTTCTTGACGAGCCGGGCGCCGCGCTCGAGCACTTCTTCGCGGCCGAACAGGTCGGGGAGCGCCACGAGGAGCTCCGCGGTCGACGCCGGCGGCGCCAGGTCCTTGACGAGGCGCTCCAGCGTCGAGGCATCCTTCCGGCTCAGGGCCTCCTGGAGCTGCCGGCCCTGCTCGCGGTCGATCCGGAGCTCCTCCAGGACGCCGCGGAAAAAGTCGGCCTGGCCCACGTTGATCTGGAAGCGGTCGAGACCGAGGGCCCGGAGCCCTTCCACCGTCATCGCGATCATCTCGGCATCGGCCTCGGGCTTCTCGAGCCCGACCAGCTCGACCCCTGCCTGGTAGAACTCCCGGTACCGTCCCACCTGGGGCTCCTCGTAGCGGAAGACGTTCGCCACGTAGGCGAGCCGGAGGGGCTTGGGCTCGTCGCGGAGGCGGGTCGCGACGATGCGGGCGATCTGGGGGGTGATGTCCGCGCGCAGCGCCAGCATCCGCCCCGTGTCCCGGTCCACGAGCTTGAACATCTCGCCCTGGAGGGTCTCGTCGGTCCCCACCGAGAGGACGTCGGCGAACTCGTAGGTCGGCGTCACCACCTCGCGGTAGCCCCAGCGGGTGAAGACGGAGAGGAGGCGTTGCTCGACGCCCCGCTTGGCTGCGGCCTCGTCGGGCAGGTAGATCTTCACGCCCTTGGGCAGCTGGGTCTGGAAGGCACGCTTGTCCATCCCGGTTATTGTAGAACAGCTGGGGTCAGGCATGCGTATTTGCGTTACGCAGAACAACTGGGGTCAGGCATGCGTATTTGCGTTACGCGTCGGGCGGAGGTCCGAAAACGCAATAACGCATGCCTGACCCCGCTACAGCTTGACGAGCTTGGCGAAGACGATGTCCGGCATGGCCCGGATCTCGCGCAGGATGGCCTCCGGGATGGGGTCGTCCAGGTTCAGGATCGAGACGGCCTGCCCCCCGCGCCGCTCGCGGCCGAGCTGCATGCCGGCGATGTTGATCTGATGGCGGCCGCAGAGCGTGCCGATCCGGCCGATCACGCCCGGCACGTCGAGGTTGGCAAAGACGAGCATCCAGCCCGAGGGAACCGCTTCCAGCGAAAAGCCGTCGATCCTCACGATCCGGGGCTCGCGCCGGTGGAAGAGCGTCCCGGCGACCCGCCACGCGCCCTTGCTGGTCTCGAGCTCGGCGGCGAGGAGGCTGGCGTAATCCTCGCTCTCGGCCGTGCTGGTCTCCACCACCTTGATGCCGCGGGCCTTGGCCAGGTACGGCGCGTTCACGTCCGACACCTTCTCTTCCAGGATCACGTCCAGGAGCCCCTTCAGGAACGTGACGGTCAGGACCGAGGTCGCCAGGGCCGCCACCTCGCCGGCGTACTCCAGCCGGACCTGCTTCATCCGCCCCTCGGCCATCTGGGCCAGGAACGCGCCCATCTTCTCCCCCAGGGTCAGGTAGGGTCTGAGCTCCTTCAGCGTCTCGGCATCGACCGAGGGAACATTGACCGCGTTCCGCACGATGCCGCGCACCAGCACGTCGGCGATCTGCTGGGCAATCGCCAGCGCCACGCCGGACTGCGCTTCTTCCGTCGAGGCCGCCAGGTGCGGCGTGAGGATCACCTGATCGAGGCCGAGGAGCGGGTGGTCCGCCGGCAGCGGCTCCTTCTCGAAGACGTCCAGCGCGGCGCCGGCCACCTTTCCCTTCCGGATGGCCTCGACGAGCGCCGCCTCGCTGATCACGCCGCCCCGGGCGCAGTTGATGATCCGGACGCCGTCCTTCATCTTCGCGAACTCGCCGGGCCCGAGAAAATTCCGGGTCTCGGACGTCAGGGGGACATGGATCGAAATGAAGTCGGCCCGCTGGAGCAGCTGGTCGAGCTCCACGACCTCGGCGCCGATCCGCTGGGCGGCCTCCGCCGTCAGGTACGGATCGTACGCGATGACCTGCATCCGGAGCCCCAGGGCGCGGCGGGCCACCTCGGCGCCGATCCGCCCGAGCCCGATGATCCCCAGCACCTTGTTGTAGAGCTCGACCCCGGCGAACCGCTCCTTCTCCCAGCGGCCGCCCTTGAGCGCGCCGTGGGCCTGCGGGAGCTGGCGCGCCATGGCGAGCAGCAGGCCCAGGGTGTGCTCGGCCACGGCGATCGTGTTGGCGCCCGGGGTGTTCATCACGATGATCCCCCGCTCGCTGGCCGCCTCGACGTCGATGTTGTCCACGCCGGCGCCCGCCCGCCCCACCACCTCCAGCGCCCGCGCCGCTTCGATCACCCGGGCCGTCACCTTCGTCGCGCTCCGGACGATGAGGCCGTGGGCGTCGGCGAGCTTGGCGCAGAGGTCCGCCTCGGGGAGCGTGGGGACCGCCTCAACGGAAAGGCCCTCCTGGCGGAGAGCCTCGATCCCGACTTCCTGGAGCGCGTCGGTGACGATGACCTTCTTCATGCGGGGCGTTCGGCCAGCACCTTCTGGGCGGCCCCGACGGCGGCGCCCCAGTCCACGGGGTAGCCCAGCTCCGCCAGGACCTGCTCGAGGGCGGCGAGGGCGACGACCACGTCGAAGTCGCCGACGTAGCCCATGTGCCCCAGCCGGAAGATCTTCCCCTTCATCTCCCCCTGCCCGCCCGCGATCGTGATGTTGTGCGACTTGGCGTAGGCCGCGAGCACCTTCTCACTGTCGATGCCCTTCGGCGCGACGACGGAGGTGATGGCCGGGCTGGGCGTGGCCTTGGCGAACAGCTCGAGGCCCAGGGCCTCCGCCCCCGCCCGCGTGGCGCGGGCCAGCCGGTCGTGGCGCCGGAAGATGTTGGCGAGGCCTTCGGCCTTCAGCAGGGCCAGCACCTCCCGGAGCCCGATGACGATCGCCACCGCCGGGGTGAAGTGGGCCTGGTTCTTCAGGACGACCTTCCTCTCCTCCAGGAGGTCGAAGTAATACCGGGGGAGCTTGGCCTGCTTGGCCCGGTCCCACGCCCGCTCCGAGAGCGTGCAGAGGGCGAGTCCCGGCGGCAGCATGAGACCCTTCTGCGAGCCCGCGACCACCACGTCCACGCCCCAGGCGTCCATGGGGAGGTCCGCCACCCCCAGGCTCGACACCGTATCCACGACGAGGATGGCGTCGCTCCTCCGCGTCATTCCGGCGTAGCCCCGGACGTCGTGGAGAACTCCCGTCGAGGTCTCGCTGTGCTGGCAGAGGACGGCCCGGATGCCGGGCGTCTTCTTCAGCGCATCGGCCAGGCGATCGGGCGGGACCGTGTGGCCGAAGGGCGCCTCCAGCGCCACGACCTCCACCCCGTAGGCCTTGCAGATTTCCCCCCAGCGCTCCCCGAACTTCCCCGCGCGGACCACGAGGGCTTTGTCGCCGGGCGAGAGCGTGTTGGCGACGGCCGCCTCCATGGCGCCGGTCCCCGAGGCCGCCAGGATAATCGTCTCCTGCGTCGTCTGGACGAGCCACTTGAGCCCCTCGCGCACCTGGGCGAAGAGCGCTTCGTACTCGGGGGTCCGGTGGTGGATGATCGGCCGCGCCATGGCCAGGAGGACCTGGTCCGGGACCGGCGTGGGCCCCGGGGCCATGAGGTAGTACTTCTTCATCGCGGGCTCCTTTGCGGTGGGTCGGCCGTCGTGAACGCGATCACAACCAGCCTCACTATATGCGCATCCCCGAGGGCGAGTCAACCGTAGGTCACTTCTTGGCGAGCTGGAGGGGGACCTCGATGCCCGGCGCGCCCCGCACGGATCGGCCGAGCACGGTGACGAAGAGGGCGTCTTTCTCCCGGGCGTGAGGGGAGAAGAAGCGCACCACGTCGCCGTCGTAGAAGGTCAGCCCCGAGGCGCCGAAGCCCTGGGCATAGGCGCCCAGGTAGCACTTGCCGCCGATGACCCCCGCCTCCAGGTTGGCGAGCCGGTAGCCGCGGTTGCCGAATCGCCCGAGGATCGGGCCGAGGTCGGCGAGGAAGAAGATGACGACACTGGCGTCCGAGCCGAGGGCCTGCTCCAGGCAGAGATAGCCGGCCTGGCCGCGGAAGTCGCCCGCCTGGAGCAGCTCCAGGCCGTGGGCCTCGGGCCAGTAACAGTAGGCCCCGGAGGCGATTCCGTCCACGGCGTTGACGATCAGATAGAGATCCACCAGCCGGTGCCCGGGCCCGGGGAGGAAGTCGGCGGGGATCCCGCGGGTCGCGTGGAAGAGCGCCGTCGCCATCGCCCGGGCGCTGATCGGCTCGCCGGAGAATTGCCGCGTGGATCCCCGTCGGATGATCGTCTCCCCGAACGGCCTCCCGGCGACGGGGAGCGGCTCGGGAAGCGCCAGGAGCGTCGCCGGGACGGATCTGGGCTCGCCGGCGGCCGACGCCCGCACGGCCTTCACCTCGTCGGGCTCGAGCAGCGACGCCGCCGCATGGATCTCCCTGACGAGCGGGTAGTCCACCTCGCTGGAGGAGAGGGGAAGGCTCCGCGGGCTGATCGGCTCGACCGCGGGACCGGCGGCGAAGGCTGGCGCGTCGCCGAGCGGGACCAGCTCGAGACCCACCTCGTTGTCCGAGTCGAGAGCGAGAAGCCGGTTCACCCGCTCGTCGAGGAACAGCGTGACCAGGCGCGCCGGGATTCCCATCGCGGAGGCCGTGCCGAGGAGGTTGGCCAGCATGGTCCCGGAGTCCCAGAAGAGGTGGCGGTACGCCCGGGCCTGGTACTTCCAGGTGTTGCGCCAGTAGATCCCCGTGAGGACGACCGTCGCCGCCGACGCGGCGATGGCGTCGTCGAGGGCCGCGGCGCTCAGCTCGGAGCGGAAGTCTCCATCCCGGAGCCGGCGGAGGCAGAAATCGCCCGGGGAGAAGTGGTATACCCCGGCCGGGAGTCCCGGAAGATCCCCGCAGACGATGTACACCTCGGTCTGGTAGAGGGCGCCGGTGGAGGGCGCGGCGCGGAAGTGCATCTCCCCGCCCCCCGGGTAGGTCTTCTTCTTGGTCAGGCCGGCAGTGAAGAAGAGGAGCGACGCGAGGGTCTCCAGGGTCAGCGTCCCGCCCGCGCCCTCAAACGCGCCCACGGCCTCCAGGGTGTCCCCGACGGGCTGGGGAAACTCGCGCGGCAGCGGCGTGACGGGCAGATCCGGGTAGACCTTGTAGAGGAACGGCTTGGTATCCCAGTCGAGGGAGTGACCGCTCTGGCGAACGGAGGCGTAGCTGTGGGCGGTCCGCTGGTGGTACTCCCGCGCCGCCTCGACGGCGCGGTTCCCGACGCGGCTCACCGCGAGAAATCGAACGGGGGGCGGAACACGCCGCGCTCGGTGATGATGGCGGTGATCAGCGCGGCGGGCGTGACGTCGAAGGCCGGATTGAAAACCGGCGACGCGGTGGGGGCGGTCTGCCGACCGGCGAACCCCCTCACCTCGCCGGCGTCACGCTCCTCGATGGGGATGAGATCTCCCGACGGCAGTGCCGGGTCGATGGTCGAGAAGGGCGCCGCCACGTAGAACGGGATGCCGTGGTGCCGGGCGAGCACCGCCAGCCCGTAGGTACCGATCTTGTTGGCGGTGTCGCCGTTGGCCGCGATCCGGTCGGCTCCGGTCAGGACGAGGTCGACTTCCCCGCGCGCCATCACGGACCCGGCGGCCACGTCGGAGATCACCCGGTGGGGAATCCCTTCCTTGACCATCTCCCAGGCGGTGAGACGGGCGCCCTGGAGCACGGGACGGGTCTCGTCCACCCAGACGAGGGCGACCTTCCCCTGGGCGTGGGCCGCGCGGATCACCCCTCCCGCCGTGCCGTACCCCGCCGTCGCGAGCGCGCCGGCGTTGCAGTGGGTGAGGATGCGCGCGCGGTCCGGGACCAGCGCCGCCCCGTGGGAGCCCATGGCGCGGTTGGCCGCCACGTCCTCGTCGAGCACCGCCTGCGCCTCCTGGACGAGCCGGGCCCGCAGGGCGTCCAGCGGCAGCGCCCGGTGCTCGAGACAGCAGCGCCTCATCCGCTCCAGGGCCCAGAAGAGATTGACCGCCGTCGGACGGGTGGCCGCGAGCCCCTTGATCGCGGCCTCCACGTCGGCCAGCAGCCCGTCGAAGGTGGTCGCGCGGCTCTCGCGGGCCGCCAGCGCGACGCCGAAGGCGGCCGTCACGCCGATGGCGGGGGCGCCGCGCACGACCAGTGAGCGGATGGCGTCCGCGACTTCGGCCCACGAGGCGTATTGCCGTTCGACCTCCTCGGTGGGGAGCCGCGTCTGGTCGAGGAGGACCAGCCGGTGGCCGTCCCAGCGGACGGGCGAGATCACAGCAACCCCGCCTTGATCCGGGCCTCGAGGGTCTGGAGCGAGCACCCTTCGACCCTGACGAGCTTGTCGCGGGCGTGGCCGCCGCGCACGAGCGCGACCGCCGAACGGGGTACCCGGAAGGCGCGGGCGAGAAAGGCGAGGAGCGCCGCATTGGCCTCGCCGTCAACGGGAGCGGCGTGGACGCGGACGCGGAGGGTGGCGCCGTCCCATCCCGCCACCTCGTCGCGGGAGGCCCGGGGCTGCACCCTCACGCGGAGAAGCGCCGAATCAGCGCGGGTCGGCCCCCGCATCCCCCAGCTCTTCGTTCACGAGCCGCTGGTACATGTCGAGCGTGACGCGGAGCCCCTCCGCCAGCTGGCGGCGGGTGCGCTTGAGGGCGAGGATCTCGGCCTTGATCTTCGCCTCCTCGGCCCGCGCCTCCTCCAGGAGCTTGTCGCCCTGGAGCTCCGCCTCCCGCACCAGGAGGGTAGCCTCGCGCTTGGCGCCGTCCTTCATCTCCTCGGCCAGGCGCTGGGTGGTGAGGAGCGTGTCCTGGAGCAGCTTCTCCCGCCCTTCGATTCCGCGGGACCGCCCCTCCAGGGCCGCGAGCTGCTCCTTCAGGAGCGCGTTTTCCTTGACGAGCTTTTCGTAGTCCTCGGCCACGTCGGCCAGGAAGGCGTCCACCTCCTGCCGGTCGAAGCCGCGGAATCGGACGGTGAACTGCTGCTGGCGGATATCCATCGGCGTGATGCGCATCGGACGTTCACCTCCTCCTTCCGGGCCAACTAACTTCCCGCGCCATCCGCTCAGAAGATCGAGGGCAGGACCACGCGCTGGATGAACTGGATGATGAGGATCGCCACCAGGGGGGAGAAGTCGAGTCCCGCCTGGTAGCGCGCGAGCACGTTCCGGATCGGGCGGAGCACCGGCTCGGTCACCCGGCGGAGGAACTGGACGACGGGGTTGTAGGGGTCCGGGTTGACCCAGGAGATGAGCGCGGCGGCGATGATGACCCAGGTGTAGAGGCTCAGGAGCCAGCTGATGAACTCCGCCAACCGGTAGACGACCACGGGTACTAGTCCCTCTTCTTGCCCCGGCGGGTGTCCTGCTTACTGTCCCGGGCCCCTCGCCCCAGCTCCCGCGAGCGAAGCGTCGCGCGCTCGACGGCGCTGATGAGGGTCCGCCGCACGCCCCCTTCCTCGAGCGCGGCGATGCCGGCGATGGCCGTCCCCCCCGGAGAGGTCACCATGTCCTTCAGCTGGCCCGGATGCGCGCCGGTTTCGATCAGGAGCTTCGCCGAGCCCAGCACGGTCTGCGCGGCCAGGGTCATGGCCGTCAGGCGGTCCAGGCCCACCTTGACGCCGCCGTCGGCCAGCGCCTCGATCATCAGCGCCACGTAGGCCGGGCCCGAGCCCGACAGGCCGGTGACCGCGTCGAGCGCCTCCTCTTCGAGCACCACCACTTTGCCGACGGCACCGAAGATTTCCTCGGCGGTCTCGAGGTCCCCCTTCTGGAGCCCGTCCGCCTTGGCCACGGCGGTCACGCCCTCGAGGACCAGCGCCGGCGTGTTCGGCATGACCCGGATGAGACGCACCCCCCTGGGGAGATCGGCGCGGAGCGCCACGGTGGGGACGCCCGCGGCCACCGAGATGACGAGCTTCCTGGGCGTCACCGCCGGGGCCACCTCTTTGAGGACCGAATGAATGATCTGCGGCTTCACCGCGAGGATCACCACGTCCACTCGCTTGACGAGAAGCGAGTTGTTCGAGAGCGTGTGAATCCCGTAGAGCTTGCCGAGCTGCTGGAGGCGGTCGAGCCTCACGTCCGTGGCGAAGATGTCCTCGGCGGGGACGGTCCCGGCCTTGAGCAGGCCGCGGATCATCGCCTCCCCCATGTTGCCGGCGCCCAGGAACCCGACCTTCTTGCCCTTAACGCTCATGTCGCTCGGAGGGGGGCTCCGCCCCCCTTCCGAATCCTCCCCCCTCGGTTGCGCCGGCGAAGCCGGCGCTCGAACTCCCGATTATTGCCGCGGACCAAAGATCGCGGTACCCACCCGCACCATCGTGGCGCCTTCCTCCACGGCGACCTCGAAGTCGTCGCTCATCCCCATCGAGAGGTGCTCGAGCCCCGCCTCGTCTCTGAGCTCGCGGAGCCGGCGGAACCACCCCCGAGTCTGCTCTCCATGCTCCACAGGGGGGGGAATCGTCATCAGCCCCATCACCCGGAGCCGCGAGAGCCCCGCCAGCCCTTCCAGCGCGCCCTTCAGTTCGTCCGGGGCGAAGCCGCCCTTGGTGGCCTCGCCCGTCAGATTGACCTGGACCAGAACCTCCGCCACCTTGCCGGCGGCCGCGGCCCGTCGGTCGAGCTCGCGCGCCAGCTCCAGCCGGTCCACCGAGTGAATCAGGTCGAAAAGGAGGACGGCATCACGGGCCTTGTTGGTCTGCAGATGCCCGACCATGTGCCACGGGACGGGGTGGCCCAGCGCCCCGATCTTCTCCCTCGCCTCCTGAACCCGATTCTCGCCCAGCGCGGGAAGCCCGGCGGCCAGCGCGCGTCGGATCCGCTCCACATCCACCGACTTGGAGATGCCGACGAGCAGCACCTCCTCGGGCGCGCGCCCCGCCCGCATCGCGGCACGTGCGATGCGCTCCTGAACGCGAGCGAGGTTGCCCGCCACATCCGTCACCGCCGCCCTCCGATGCCAAGCGATTGTATCACGGGAGCGCAGCGACGGTCACCAGCCGGCCGCGGCTCCCCTCCCTCCGGTAGGAGAAAAACAGGTCGGTGCGGCACCCCGTGCAGAGCCGGGGGTTGGCGATGCGGTCGGCGCGAACCCCGGCCGACGTCAGCTGGAACTCGTTGACCGCCCAGAGATCGAGGCTCCACTTCCCCGGGCGCGCCGATTTCACCCAGGAGTCCCAGCGGTCAGGAAAGGCGGCCCGGAGCGGCTCGACGACGGGACGATCCACCTCGTAGCAGCACGGGCCGATGGAGGGGAAGATCGCCGCGTGGAGGTCGGCCGGGCGCGCTCCCTCGCGGGCCAGGGCGTCCACCGCGGCGCGCGTGGCGCCCTTCACCGTGCCGCGCCAGCCCACGTGAGCCAGCGCGAGGCGTGTTCCGGGCGGGTCGTACAGGACGACGGTGAGGCAGTCGGCGGTGAAGACCACCAGCGGGACCCGAGGGGTGGTCGTCAGGAGCCCGTCTCCCTCGCCTCCGTAGCCGCCGGCGTCCACCCGCCTCACCGTCGCTCCGTGGACCTGGCGCACGTAGGCGACCCGCGCAAGATCCAGCCCGAGGGGGGCAAGAACCGCCGCCGTCTCGCGACCGATGGGCGAAACCGGCTCGGATGGATGGGCGACCCCGGGGCAGTGGCGCGTGGTGGACGCGTGGGGGAGACCCAGGGCCTCGAGGGCGGGAAGCGTCAGGTGGGTCGGCGGACTTCCGTGGAACCTAACCTCAGCAACCAGAGCGGCCATGTGAACGGGCGCTTCGAGCGGCGGCTTTGCCGCCGCAACCCTGACGTTGGGGGGAGGCTTCGGAGGGGGCCGTCGAGGCCCCCTCCGACATTAGTCCGCTTGGCGCCGTAAAAAGGCGGGGACGTCCAGATCCTCGGCCGCGGGCTCGTCTCCCTCGGCCCGGATCTCGGCGGCCCGGCGGCGCCACGGGCTGCCGGGCGCCGGCCGCGGCGTCTTGGCCAGATCCACCACCTTGCCGCTCGGCCCCGTGGCCTCCTTGCGCTCGGCGAAGCCGGTGGCGATCACGGTGAGCCGCAGCTCGTCCTTGAGATCCTCGTTGATCACCGCCCCGAAGATGATGTGGGCCTCCTCGTGGGCCGCCTCCTGGACGACCCGTGCCGCTTCCTCCACCTCGTGGATGGACAGGTCGGGGCCGCCGGTGAAGTTGATGAGGATCCCCCGCGCGCCCTCGATGGACGTTTCGTCCAGGAGCGGGCTCGCCACGGCTTTCTGAGCCGCGTCCAGGGCGCGGTGCTCGCCCCGGCCGACCCCGGTCCCCATGAGCGCCATCCCCATGCCGGCCATGATCGTGCGGACATCGGCGAAGTCGAGATTGATCAGCCCGGGGACGAGGATGAGATCGGAGATTCCCTGGACGGCCTGGTGCAGGACCGAATCCGCCACCTTGAAGGCCTCCAGGAGCGGGGTCCCGCGCTCCACCACGGACAGGAGCCGCTGGTTGGGGATCGTGATGAGCGTGTCCACCACGCCGCGGAGCTCGGTCACTCCCTGCTCCGCCTGCTGGGCGCGTTTCCTCCCCTCGAAGGTGAACGGCTTCGTGACCACGGCGACCGTGAGGATTCCGAGCTCCTTGGCCACCGCGGCGACGATGGGGGCGGCGCCGGTGCCGGTGCCGCCGCCCAGCCCCGCCGTGACGAAGACCATGTCCGCGCCCTCGAGGATCCGGCCGATCTGCTCGCGATCTTCCTCCGCCGCGCGCCGGCCGATCTCGGGGTCCGAGCCGGCGCCGAGGCCGTTGGTCAGACGCGCGCCGAGCTGGAGCTTCACGGGGGCCGGCGAGGTCCGAAGAGCCTGGATGTCGGTATTGGCGACGATGAACTCGACCCCCGTGAAGCGGGAGGACATCATGCGGCTCACGGCATTGCCGCCGCCGCCGCCGAGGCCGATGACCTTGATCCGCGCCACCTGGCGCGCATCCTCTCCGGCTCCCTCCTCTTCCAGCTCGAAGATCGGGCGCTTCGCGCGCGACTCCTCCATCGATGCCCCCCTCCTTGAGGTTTTTTTCCGGCCTGCCGGGAGATGCAGGAACAACTCCGTCTGTTTCAAAAGAGCTCCTTCACCCATTGCCAGACCCGGGCAACCCCTCGCCCGTCTCCGGCGTCGAAAGCGGCGCCGCCCGTCCGGATCCCGTAGAGCGCCAGCCCGACTGCAGTGGCGAAAATCGGGCTTTGAACCACGTCATCCAGCCCCCCCACCCCCTCGGGAGTTCCGCGCCGGACCGGCAGGTCGAAGACCTGCCCGGCCAGCTCGGGCACGCCGTCCATGATGGCGGTGCCGCCCGTCACGACCACTCCCGCCGCCGGAGCGTCCTCGAGGCCGGCCCGCCCGAGATCCCGGGCAACCAGGGTGAAGATCTCCTCCACCCGGGGCTGGATGATCTCCGACAGGATCTGGCGAGAGAGCTGGCGGGGCTTCCGGCCGCCGACGGATGGGACGTCCACCGTCTCCTCCTCCCGCACCAGCGCGGTGAGGGCGCAGCCGTGACGCTTCTTGAGCTCCTCGGCCTCCGCCATCGGGGTCCGGAGCCCCACGGCGATGTCGTTGGAGATGTGGTCGCCGCCCAGGGCCAGTACGCCCGTGTGCCAGATGGCGCCGTCCCTGAACAGCGCCACGTCCGTCGTCCCGCCGCCGATGTCGATCAGGAGGACCCCCAGCTCCTTCTCGTCGGAGGAGAGGATCGCCTCGGAGGCGGCCAACGGCTCCAGGACGATGTCCTGGACGGTGAGCCCCGCCCGATTCACGCTCCGGACCACGTTCTGGACCGAGGTCGCGGCGGCCGTGACGATGTGGACTTCGACCTCGAGCCGCACCCCGGACATCCCCAGCGGCTCCTTGACGCCGTCCTGATCGTCCACGACGTAGGTCTGGGGGAGCACGTGGATGATCTCGCGATCGGGCGGGAGGTTGATGGCCCGCGCCGCCTCCAGCGCGCGCTCCAGGTCCGCCGGGCCGACCTCCTTGTTCTTGCCCGACACGGCCACCACGCCGCGGCTGTTCACGCCCCGGATGTGGCCGCCGGACAGGCCTGCGTACACCGAGCCGACCTCGACGCCCGCCATCTGCTCGGCCTCTCCCACCGCCTTCTTGATGGCCTCCACCGTCGAGTCGATGTTCACCACGACGCCCTTGCGGAGGCCGCGGGAGGGGCTGGTCCCGATCCCGATGACGTCCAACCCTCCCGCGGGCGTCACCTCCCCGATGACGGCGCAGACCTTCGTCGTCCCCACGTCGAGCCCCGTGATCAGCGGATGCCGCGCGTGCTTGCCCACGGCGCGCCCTACCGCGGCCTCGGCTTGAACACCACCTGGCCTCTGAATCTCAGGTCCACGTACTCCACGGGCTCGCCGAGCGAGCGGATCTGGGTGAGCACCCCGTCGAGGCGCCCAAGCCGGTCTTCCCAGTCCGTGGTGCCCAGCCTCACCTCGATCCCATCCACCGTGTACAGGACCGGACCGTCGGCGCCGCTCATGTCGATCTCCGAGATCTCGCGCGTGAGGGGGCTCCCCGTCCTGAGCATCGAACGAATGAGCGCCACGCCCCCGCGCGCGCGCGCGCCGCTCTCCCCGGCCGTCCGGATCTCCTCCGGACGGATGCCGGTGATCACCGGGAGTCGCGGGGTGACGGCGCGGGGCTCGGGCCCGAGGCTCACGCCGTCCTCGTCCAGCCAGTAGAGACGTCCCGCTTGAGCCAGCGTGAAGGGCACCCGCTCCTCCACCACGACGGTGACGCGGTTCGGAAACGACCGGATCACCTCGGCCCGCTTGACCGGCCCGAGCTGCCTGAGCCGCGCCACCACCTCTTCCGCGTTGAGGCGGAACAGGTTCTGGCCGGGGGAGATGGCGGCCGCTTCACGGACTTCCGCCGCGGTGAGCCGGCTGGTTCCCCGCACCTCGACGACCGTGACCGCGAAGTGGGGAGACGTGAAGAGCCACTGGACCGCTGCCGCCAGCCCGGCCGCAGTGCTCCCGAGGAGGAGAAGGATCCCCCCCACCCTGAGCGCCGCGGGCAGCGTCCGCCCCAGGCGCCGGCGGAGGCGGTGCCGCACCCGCTGGCCGGTGATGAGCGGTGAGCGCTCCGCCATATCGCCGAGCTCCCCCGGCGCGTGACGCGGCGAGAGGATCCCCGTCCGGGTGACCATCACTCGCCGATGATCCGGATCTCGGGCTCCAGCGTGATCCCGAACTGGGCCTGCACCCGCTCGCGGGTCAGGTCCATGAGCGCCAGGATGTCGGCCGCAGCGGCGGCGCCGCGATTGACGATGAAGTTGGCGTGCTTGGACGAGATCTCCGCGCCGTCCAGCCGCTTGCCCTTCAGCCCCACCTTTTCGACCAACCGCCCCGCGTAGTCGGATTGCGGGTTCTTCCAGACGCACCCGGCCGAGGCCAGCGCCAGCGGCTGGGTGGACTTTTTCTGTTTGAGCCGCTGCTTGATGTCCTTCTGGATCTCGGCCTGGGACCGCCGGTGGAGCTGGAGCCGCGCCCCGATCAGAATGGCGCCCGTCGGGCAGTGGAAGGTCCGGTAGGAGAAGGCCCCGGTCCCCGGCTTGAACTCCCCCAGGCTGCCGTCCGGGTGGAGAAAATACACGGCCGAGACGAAGTCGCCGATCCAGCCGTCCGGCGTGCCCGCGTTCATCGCCAGGGCGCCGCCGATGGTGGCCGGGATCCCCACGAGGCATTCGATGCCGCCCAGGGACAGGGCCGCGGCCTCCCGGATCAGCGCCGAGAGGCTGGCGCCCGCGCCCGCGACGGCCTCCTCGCCGCGGAACTCGACTCGTCCCAGACAGCCCTCGAGCTTGACAACGACACCGCGAACGCCGCGGTCCTTGACCAGGAGATTGTTCCCGCCGCCGATCACCTCGAGCGGCAGACCCTCCTTTTCGGCGTAGGACAGCGCCTGGCGGATATCGTCCACGTCCTGCGGGATGACGAAGATGTCCGCCGGCCCCCCGATGCGTAAGGAGGTATGGAAGCTCAGGGGCTCCTTGAAGCGCACCTCGCCCCGGATCGCTCCTAGCATGTCGACCTCCTCTTCGTTGACCCTTCCTGGACGCCGAGGCGGGTCACCAGTTCTCCGCCCAGGGTGCCGACGTCGCCGGCCCCGAGGGTGAGGACGAGGTCGCCCGGGCGGGTGCTCTCGCACAGGTAGTCCAGGATCCGTTGGCGATCGTTGTCGAGGTACACCACCTCGCGGTGGCCGTGGGACGCGATCCCCTCGGCCAGGTCGCGGGCGTGGACCCCCGGAATAGACGGCTCGCCGGCCGGGTAGATGTCCATCACCACCAGCACGTCGGTCTGGTAGAACGCCGTCAGGAAGTCCTGACGGAGGTGGAGGGTGCGCGTGTACCGGTGCGGCTGGAAGACGGTGATCACGCGCCGGTCGAAGCCGGCCTTGGCGGCGGCCAGTGTCGCCCGGATCTCGGCGGGATGATGGCCATAATCGTCCACGACCAGCACCCCGCCCACTTCTCCCTTGACCTGAAAGCGGCGCTGGACGCCCGAGAAGCCGGCCAGCGCCCGCTGGATGCTCGGAAATGGGATTTCGAGATCCATCCCCACCGCGATCGCGGCGAGCGCGTTGAGGACGTTGTGCCGGCCGGGGACCTGCAGCACGCACTCTCCCAGGGAGCGGCCCCGATGAACGACCTCGAAGCGGGAGGTCAGGCCCGACAGCGTCAGCCGGCGGGCCGTGAAATCAGCCCCCGATTCCAGGCCGTAGGTGGCCAGCCGCTTCTCCATCCGCGGGATCAGGCGCTGGATGTGGGGCTGATCCAGGCAGAGCACCGCGACCCCGTAGAACGGCACCTTGTTGATGAAGGCCAGGAAGGCGTCCGAGATAGCGTCGATGTCACGCCAGTGGTCCAGGTGCTCGGCGTCGATGGTGGTCACCACCGCGATGGTCGGGGTGAGCTTCAGGAAGGAGCCGTCCGATTCGTCGGCCTCGGCCACGAGATATTCGCCCTGGCCCAGTCGGGCGTTGGCGCCGAGCCCCTGAATGCGCCCGCCCACCACCACCGTGGGGTCGAACCCGCCCTCCCCGAGCACCGCGGCGACCATGGAGGTGGTCGTGGTCTTGCCGTGGGTGCCCGCCACCGCGATCCCGTACTTGAGCCGCATGAGCTCGGCCAGCATCTCGGCCCGCGGGATCGTGGGGATCTGGCGCTGCCGGGCCACCTGAACTTCCACGTTGTCCTTGGCCACCGCCGAGGAGTACACGACCACATGGGCGCCCTCGACGTGGGAGGGCTCGTGGCCGATGAAGACCTTGGCCCCCAGGCGCTCGAGCCGCTCCACGGCCTCGCCCCGCCGGAGGTCCGAGCCCGTGATCCGGTAGCCCATGTTCAGGAGCACCTCGGCGATGCCGCTCATGCCGGCGCCGCCGATCCCCACGAAGTGGATCTGCTGGTACTTCTTAAACACTAGCGTGTCTCCCCAGGTGAGGCGTCCACCCTCGCTCCCGGGCCTGCGGCGGCGACCCTTTCGTGGCTCGCGGGGCGGGGAGTCCCCTCCGGACTCGCTCCGGCTCTCCGCGCTCCAATAGACTCAGCCAATGCATTCCTCGCTCCACACGAACGGCGGCCGTGGTGTGCGGTCCGGCTTCCCCTGCCCCGCTCGCTCACGATGGGGACCCCGCCGCCTCCGGCAATGGTCGCTCGGATGGATCGCCTCACCCGGGAGAGGGTCGCCGCCGAAGGCCCGGCGAGCGAGCGGTGGACGCGTCCCGCAGCGACTCAGGCTTTGGACAGCGCGGCCCATCAAGCGTCCCTCGCGTGCTGGGAAACGTTGAGGAGGACGCCGACCGAGACCATGGCCATGATGAGCGCCGACCCACCGAAGGAGATGAACGGCAGCGGCAGCCCCTTGGTCGGCAGCGCGCCGGTCACCACGCCGAGGTTGACGAGCGTCTGGCAGGCGAGCAGGGCGGTCAACCCCAGGGCCAGGAGCGCCCCAAAGGGATCCGGCGCGCCGAGCCCGATGCGAATGCCCCGCCAGATCAGGATGCCGAACAGGCAGATCACGGAGACCGCCCCGAGCAGGCCGAGCTCCTCGCCGAGGACGGCGAAGACGAAGTCCGTGTGGGGCTCCGGCAGGTAGAAGAGCTTCTGCTTCGACTCCCCCAGGCCGCGCCCGAAGAGGCCGCCCGAGCCCAGGGCGAGGTAGGACTGGATGATCTGGAACCCGCTTCCCCGCGGATCCGCCCACGGATCCAGAAAAGTCGCCATCCGCTTCAGCCGGTACGGCGCCATGTAAATGGCCGCGGCCAGGAGCGGGAGCGCCGAGGCGGCCACCAGCGTCATCTGCCGGACGCGACCGCCGGCCAGGAAGAGGAGGCAGAAGACCAGCACGACCAGCGTGAGGCTCGATCCCAGGTCCGGCTGGAGGAGCACCAGCCCCGCCATGCTGCCCGCCACCAGCAGCGGTGGCAGCAGACCCAGCCAGAAGCTCTCCACCACCTCGTGGCGGCGGGTGAGGAAGTGCGCCAGGTACACCACCAGGGAAAATTTGGCCAGCTCGGCGGGCTGGAACGAGACCGGCCCCCAGCGGAACCACCGGCGCGTGCCGTTGATCTCCTGGCTGAACGGGGGAACCAGCACCAGGACCAGGAGAACCAGCGACACGACGAGCAGCGGCAGCATGAGCCGCTCGAGGACCCGGTAGTTCGCCGTCATGGCGGCCCAGAGGCAACCGAAGCCCAGCACCGCCCAGAAGAGCTGCCTCTTCAAGAAGAAATAGGGATCGTGGAAGCGATCGGCGGCGATGATGGCGCTGGCCGAGTAGACCATGACGACGCCCACGGACACGAGCGCGACGACCACGCCGAACAGCCACATGTCGGGCACGAGCTTCCTCGGCATCAGGGGGGGTCTCCGAAGGCCAGGACCGCCGCCTTGAACGCGGCACCCCGGTGCTCGAAGCTCTCGAACATGTCGAAGGAGGCGCAGGCCGGCGAGAGCAGCACGACGTCGCCGGGCCGCGCCGCCGCGCGCGCCATCCCCACGGCCTCCTCCATGGACGGTGCGAAGACGCAGGGCACCCTGTCCCCCAGGCCGCGCAAGATCTTTTCGCGATCCTCTCCGATCAGGACCGCGCGCCGGACCCGCCCCCGCGCCGCGGCCCCCAGGGAGGTGAACTCCTGTCCCTTCCCCCGCCCCCCGGCGATCAGGATCACGGGCTCGCTGAAGCTTTCGAGCGCCTTGATCGTCGAGGCGACGTTGGTCGCCTTGGAGTCGTTGTAGTACGCGACGCCCTGGAGGTCGCGGACCCACTCGATCCGGTGCTCGACACCGCGGAACAAGGCGATCGCGCGCCGAAGCGGCTCGGGCGCGATGCCGGTCCAGAGCGAACAGGCCGTGGCGGCCAGCACGTTTTCGAGGTTGTGGGCGCCGCGCAGGAAGACCTCGCCCACGGGACAGATCTGCTCGACGTGGCCGTTGAGCTTGGCGACGATCCATCCGTCCGCGCAGAAGACGCCGTAATCCAGCGGCTTCGCGCGGCTGAACCAAACTACACGGCCGGGCGTGCGCCGCGCGAGGGCCGCCGTCGCCGGATCGTCGGCGTTCAGCACCGTGCAGTCGGCGCCCGTCTGGTGGGCGAACACCCGCGCCTTGGCCTCCACGTACCGCTCGAAGGTCCCGTGCCGGTCCAGGTGGTCCGGCGTGAGGTTCAGGATCGCGGCCACCCGCGGGTGGAAGCGCTCCGTGGTCTCGAGCTGGAAGCTCGACACCTCCGCCACGACGATGCCGTCCCGCGGGAACGTGAGGGCGTGGGCCGAGAGCGGGGTGCCGATGTTGCCCGCCACGAGGACGGGGCGGCTCTGCTCGCGCAGGAGCGCCCCGGTCAGGACCGTGGTCGTCGTCTTGCCGTTGGTCCCCGTGATGGCGATGACCTGGGCCTCCATCACCCGCCAGGCCAGCTCGAGCTCGCCGATTACGGGAACGCCCGCGAGCCGCAGCTCCCGGAGGGCCGGGAGGTCGGTGGGCACGCCGGGGCTGACGACAACCAGCTGGGCGCCACGGAAGGCCTGGGGGGGATGCCCCCCCGCCGAGATCGCGACCCCCTCCGCCTCCAGCGCCAGCGCGTCCCGGCCCAGCGCGGAGCGCGGCTTGGCATCGGACGCGAGGACGACGGCTTCCAGCTGGCGGAGCAGCCGGCAGGCGGCCACGCCGCTCCGGGCGAGCCCGACCACCGAGACCGTCCGACCCAGGAGCCACTGGCGGTAGGCCCGTCCCCTCAACAACTCCGTTTCCTCCAGTAGGGCAATGTTCACCTGCGTTGCTCGGAGGGGGGCTCCGCCCCCCTTCCGATACCTCCCCCCGGACTCGGTTGCGCCGGCGAAGCCGGCGCTCGAACAGCGCGAGCTATCGCCATTGCGCTACCTCAGCTTCAAAGTGGTGAGCGCCAGGAGCGCCAACACGAAGGAGACGATCCAGAAGCGCACGATGATCTTGGGCTCCGCCCACCCCGCCAGCTCGTAGTGGTGATGCAGCGGGGCCATGCGGAAGACCCGCCGGCCGGTGAGCTTGAAGGAGACCACCTGGATGATCACCGACCCCGCCTCGACGACGTACAGCCCTCCGATCAAGGGAAGAAGCAGTTCCGCCTTGGTCAGGACCGCGAGGCCGCCGATCGCGCCCCCCAGCGCCAGCGACCCCACGTCGCCCATGAACACCTGCGCCGGGTAGCTGTTGAACCAGAGAAACCCCAGGCTCGCGCCCACCAGCGCCCCGCAGAAGATCGTCAGCTCCCCGGCGCCCTTCACGTTCGGGATCTTCAAATACTCGGCGGCGATGAAGTTGCCGGTCAGATAGGCGAGGATGGCGAACGCGCCGCCCGCCATGATGACCGGCCCGATGGCCAGCCCGTCGAGCCCATCCGTCAGGTTCACGGCGTTGGAGGCGCCGACGATGACGAGCAGCGCGAAGGGAATCCAGAGCCAGCCCAGGCTCACGAGCCAGCCCTTGAAGAACGGAATGGCCAGCCGGGTCGAGAAGCCGTCCACCGGGAACAGGTACAGGGACAGGAGCAACGCGGCCACCAGGAGGACCTGGGCGCCGAACTTCTGCCTGGTCGAGAGCCCCCTCTTGGTCCGGAGCTTCCGGATGTCGTCGAGCAGCCCGATGAACCCCAGTCCGGCGGTGATCAGGATGATCATCCAGACGTAGCGGTTCTTGAGGTTCGCCCAGAGCAGCGTGGAGGTGAGGACCGCGGCGAGGATCAAAATCCCCCCCATGGTCGGCGTGCCGGCCTTTGCGCGATGACGCTCCGGGGTGTCCTCTCGAATCGTCTCCCCGCCGGTCTGAAAGGCTCGGAGCTTCCTCACCACCCACGGCCCGAGCACGAAGGACAGGACGAGCGCCGTGACCGTCGCCATGGCCGTCCGGAAGGTGATGTACCGGAAGACGTTGAAGACGATGTGCTCCTTGGCGAACGGCACGAGGAGATGGTAAAGCATCGTTCATTCGCCTCCTCCCAGCCGCGCCACGAGCGCGTCGACGACCCGCTCCATCCCCATCCCGCGCGAGCCCTTCACCAGCACCGCGTCGCCCGCCACGAGTCGCTTGAGGAGCAGCGCCACCGTGTCCTCGAAGGTGGGGGCGTGATGGCTCTCGGCGAGGCCCGCCTCGCGGGCGGCCCCGACCGCCAGCCGCATGAGGGGCCCGGTGGCGATGAACTCGGCCGCCCCCGCCGCGGCGACGGCCCGGCCGATCGTGCGGTGGGCGTCGGGACCGCATGTCCCGAGCTCCAGCATGTCGCCCAGGACCACGACGAGCCGCCGGGCGTCGCGCGCCGCCCGGAGCGTGCCGAGGGCGGCCAGGACGGAGGCGGGATTCGCGTTGTACGTGTCATCCAGGATCCGAAGCGCCCCGGCCCGGCGCCAGACGCAGCGCCCTTTGGGGGGCCGCGCCGCCTCGAGCCCCCTCACGATCTCTTCCGGCGGGATCCCCACCGCCCATCCCGCCGCCGCGGCGGCCAGGGCGTTGGCCACGTTGTGGCGGCCGGCGAAGGAGAGACGGACTCGCGCGCGGACACCCCCGATCTCGAGGGTCACCACCAGCCCGGCGGTCGTCTCCTCCGGGGTCCCCACGGCCCTGACGTCGGCCGCCCCGCGCGTGCCGAAGGTCAACACGGGCGCCCGGCTCACGGCGGCCATGGCGATCACCCGCTCGTCGTCCGCGTTGAGGACGACGCGCCCGTCGGGAGGGATGGCCTCGACGAGCGTCGCCTTCTCCCGCTGCACCCCTTCGAGGGAATCCAGGAATTCGGTGTGGGCGCTGGACACGGTCGTGACCACACCCACGGTGGGCCGGCTGATCTCGACCAGCGCCGCGATGTCTCCGCGGCGGCTCGCGCCCAGCTCCAGCGCCACGGCCCGATGCTCGGGCCCGAGGCGCAGGAGGGTCAGGGGCAGCCCCCACTGGTTGTTGAAGCTCCCCTCCGGCTTCAGCACGGGGCCGAGGCCGGCCAGGATCGCGGCGATCATCTCCTTGGTCGTCGTCTTCCCGTTGGAGCCCGTGACGGCGATGACCGGGAGGGAAAACCGGCCGCGGTGGAACCCCGCCAGCCGCCCGAGAGCGCGCGTCGTGTCGTCGACCAGGATCACCGGGACGTCCAGCGGGATCTCGTCCGGCAGGGCGTGGACCACGAGGCAGGAGGCGCCCCGCGCCGCGGCGTCCCGGACGTAGCCATGACCGTCCAGGCGATAGCCCCGGATGGCGAAGAACGCCTCGCCGACCGCGAGGCTCCGGCTGTCGATGCTGACACCGGTCACGGGCACCCCCAGGTCGCCCCCGATCAGGGCCCCGCGAGTGGCTCGAACCAGCTCCTGTACGGTCAGCAGCGACATAGCGCTCCTTATGGCGCGCGCTCCGAGAGAATCTGACGAACCACCGCCCGGTCGTCGAAGGGGAAGGCGTCTCGGCCGATGAGCTGGTAGGTCTCGTGACCCTTGCCGGCGATGAGGAGAAGGTCGCCCGGGCGGGCCCAATCGAGTGCGGCACTGATGGCGGCGCGCCTGTCCGGGATCATAGCACAGCGCTCCAAGTCGGGCCACACGGCGCCGACGCCGACGACGACCTCCTTGATGATGGCCAGGGGATCCTCGCTCCGCGGGTTGTCCGAGGTCACCCATACCCGATCGGCGAGCCGCGCGGCGATCCCACCCATGATGGGGCGCTTCCCCCGATCCCGGTCGCCGCCGCAGCCGAAGACGACGCCCAGGCGGCCGCGCGTGAGCTTTCGCGCCGTCGCGAGCACGCGCTCCAGGGCGTCGGGGGTATGGGCGTAGTCCACCACGACGAGAAACGGCTGCCCCGCCTCCACCCGCTCGAAGCGTCCCGGGACGGCGGCCACCGTCCCCAGGGCGCGGCCGATGGCGGCCGGCTCCATCCGGAGGGCCACGCCGACCGCGCACGCGGCGAGGAGGTTCATGACGTTGTGCTCGCCGATGAGCGGCGAGGCCACGTCGAGGCGGCCGGAGGGAGTCGCGACCGCCATCCGAATCCCGTCCAGGGTCGAGGCGTGCTCCAGCGGACGGACGGGGGCCGGGGGTCCGAGACCGTATCCGAGAGTCCGGAGGGGGAGCCCTTCCACCATGCCGGGCCCCGCCGGGTCATCCAGGTTGATGACCGCCCAGCGATCATGCTTCGGGGAGACGGCGAGCAGCTCGAAGAGCCGCCGCTTGGCCCGGCGGTACGCCTCGAGCGTGCCGTGGAAGTCCAGGTGATCCTGGGTGAGGTTGGTGAACACCGCCACGTCGAAGTCGATGCCGTCCACCCGGTGAAGCGCCAGCGCGTGGGAGGAGACCTCCATCGCCACGCCCTTCACGCCGGCTTCCACCATCCGGGCCAGGAGCCCCTGGAGCTCCAGCGCCTCGGGCGTCGTCTGGCCCGCCGGCGTCAGCTCGTCGCCGATCCGGTACTGGATCGTTCCGACGATGCCGGTCCGCACCCCGCGGCCCCGCAACAGCGCCTCCACGAGGTAGGAGGTCGTCGTCTTCCCGTTCGTCCCCGTGATCCCCACGACCGTGAGCGCCCGCGACGGGTGGTCGAAGAACCGATCGGCCAGCCGTGCCATGGCTTCCCGCGCCGACGGCACGAGGATGCGGCCGTGGCTCGACCCGGCGAGGGGATCCTCGCCCTCTGTCACCACCGCCGCCGCCCCCCGCTCCAGCGCCTCCGGGATGTGGAGGCGCCCATCGCGCTTGAGCCCGGGGACCGCGACGAACAAGTCTCCCTTCGCCACGGCCCGCGAATCGTAGGCGAGGCCCGTGACGGCCTCGGGGAGCCGTCCCAGCACCGTCTTCATTTCAAGCGCCTCGAGCAGAATCCCCATGGCCACGCGCCGTCGGGTCATCGCCGAGCGGTCGGCGGGGCCAGCTCCAGCCGGGCGACCGAGCCCGGAGCGAGCGCCTCGCCGGCCGCCGGCCGCTGGGCCACCACCACCCCACGCCCGACCACCTCCACCTGGATCTCCAGCGCCTCGAGGATCCCCAGCGCGCTGCGAAGGCTCTTGCCCAAGACCCCGGGCATGAGCGGGTTCAACGCGTCCTGATCGAGGGCCGGGTGCCCGTTAGCCGCGGGAAGCGGGGAGGAGACGGGCACCACCATCCCGGGCTCGAGCCCGCGGACGATCTGCACCGGTGGCGGGTCGCGCGGGGGCACGCTCAGGTACCGCAGGACCTCGCGCCCGAGCGCCGCGAAGATGGGCGCGGCCGCCTCGCTCCCCCATTTCTCGTTCCTGGGCTCGTCGAGGAGCACCAGCATCACGATGCGCGGGTCGTCGGCAGGCGCGAAGCCCACGAAGGAAAGGATCCCCGGGGCCCGGGAATAGCGCTTCGTGGCCGGATCGACCTTCTGGGCGGTCCCGGTCTTCCCTGCCACGTCGTAGCCCGGGATGGCGGCGTAGCGACCGGTGCCGTCGGTGACGACCCGGGTGAGGATCTGGGTCAGGGTCCGCGCCGTCTCCGGCGAGATCACCTGACGGACGGCGCGGGGCTCGAAGCCGCGCGCCTCTCGGCCACTCGAGTCCAGCACGGCCCGCACGACCTGAGGCTGCATGAGGCGGCCGCCGTTGGCCAGGGCGCCGAAGGCGGCGACCAGCTGGAGCGCCGTCACGGAGACTTCCTGGCCGATGGACAGCGCCGCCAGCGAGAGACCCGACCAGCGCTCGGGCGGCCGCACCTGCCCGCGGCTCTCCCCCGGCAGCCCGACGCCGGTGAGGCTGCCGAAGCCGAAGCCCGCGATGTAGCGGTGGTAGCGCTTTTGCCCCAGGGCCAGCCCAACCTTGACGGCGCCGACGTTGGACGAATTCTGGAGAACCTCGGAGAACGTGAGCCACCCGTACCGCTTCCAGTCGTGGATCACGGTGCTCGCCACGGTGATGGTCCCCTGCTCGCCGTAGAAGCTGTCGCCGGGACGCACCACCCGTTCCTCCAGGGCGGCTGCGGCCAGGATCGCCTTGAAGGTGGAGCCGGGCTCGAAGGGATCGGTGACCGCGCGGTTGCGCCATTCGTTAGACGTGGCCGTCGCGAAATTGTTCGGATTGAACGTCGGGCGGACGGCGAGGGCGAGCAGCTCCCCCGTGCGCGGATCCAGGACGATGGCCATGGCGCTCTTCGAGCGGGTCCGCCGCCAGGCGGTCTCCACCTCCTTCTCGGCCAGGTACTGGATGGTCGCGTCCAGGGTGAGGACGACGCCCCGCCCGGGCGTCGAGGGCTTCAGGACCGCGGGAAGCCCGGTCACATCGCGGCCGAGGGCGTCCCGCTCTACCAGAGCCAGACCGGGCTCCCCGGCCAGGTGACCGTCCCAGGCCCGCTCCATGCCCTCCAGCCCCCGGCCGTCCAGCCCGTCGAATCCCAGGACGTGGGCGGCCAGCTCACGGTTCGGGTACAGGCGCAGGCTCTCCTGGACGAACCCGAGCCCGGGCTCGCCGAGGGTCTTGACCGCCTGGGCCACGGACGGCGGCAGCTTGCGCTTGACCCAGACGAAGCCGCGGTCGGCCTGGAGCCGCTTCAGGATGTCCTCGCGCCGCTCGGAGAGGAGCGGGGCCAGGCCCCGGGACAGCTTCTCGGGACTGCCGATGCGCCCCGGCAGCGCGAAGACCGACTCGGCGTGGCTCGACACCGCGAGGGGCTCGCCGTGACGATCCAGGATCGGGCCCCGCTCCGGGCGGAGGGTGATCGTCTTCGACCGCTGACGCTCGGCGAGGCGGGAGAGCTCCTCGTGCTGGACGACCTGAACGTACGCCAGGCGACCGATCAGGGCGAGGAGGGCGCAGGCGAAAAAGACGAACAGGATGAGCGCGCGGGTTCTCATAGCTCGGAGGGGGACTCCGCCCCCCTTCCTCCAGGCGGAACGCGCGAGCGAAGGCGAGCCCTCACGACGGCGGAGCCGCTCCTTTGCGGGCACCCGCCGAAGGCGGGTCGCGGCACCCGCGCCACTTCAGGTGGCGCGGGTCGTGGCAAAGCCCGCGCTCGAGGGCCCGCGTTACGCTCCGTCATGCGCGCCCAGCTTCCTCCAGGTTCGTCACGTCACCTGGCTCGCGGCCCCGGCGGGGCCGGTGGTTCCTCCCATGCGGTTCGAAGCGACGCGGCGTCGGGCGCCCTGCCCGGCACGTACTCCCGCGCCATCCTCACCTGACTGCCCGACGGGGAGAGCATCCCCAGCTCACCCCGCGCCTTGGATTCGATCCGGGCCAGAGCGCGGAGGGTGGCGAGCTCCACCCGCAATTGACGGTTCACCTCTTCGAGCTGCCCCCGCGTCTGGCGGAGCTGCTCGAGGCGATATGAGAGCTCCACCTGGTTGACCCTGAGCCCGACGAGCCCGAGCACCCCGCCGACCAGGCAGGCAGAGATCAGGAGTGTGACGCCCATGGCCCGGAGCAGGCCCCGGTCTCGCTCGCGGATCACCCGCGCCGACTGGTCACCGGGTGCCATGGGGGCCTCCGACACGCTCCAGCACCCGCAGCTTGGCGCTCCGGCAGCGCGGGTTCATCCTGCGCTCCTCGTGGCAGGGGGTCAGGGGAGAAGGCTCCAGGACGGTATAGGGCCCCCGGGCCAGCGCGAGAAAGGCCCGCTTCACGATCCGATCTTCTCCCGAGTGGAAGCTGATGACGCCGAGCCGCCCCCCGGGGGCCAGCAGCCCCGCGGCGCGCGGCAGCGCCTCGGTCAGGGCCTCGACCTCCTCATTCACCGCCATGCGCAGGGCCTGAAACGTGCGGGTCGCGACGTGCCGGCCCTGGGGCCAGGCGCGCCGGGGCACCGCCGCCTTCACGGCCGCCACGAGATCACCCGTGCCCTGGAGCGGCCGGCGCCGCCGCCGCGCCGTGATCTCGCACGCGATCCGCCGGGCGCGGGGCTCGCCGCCATACTCGAAGAGGATCCGCGCCAGCTCGGCCTCGGGCAAGCGCGCGAGCAGTTGGGCGGCCGTTTCCCCCCCCGAGCGATCAAAGCGCATATCGAGCGGCGCCTCCGCCAAAAATGAAAACCCGCGCTCCGGGGTGGCCAGCTGGTGAGAGGAGACGCCGAGGTCGAGCAGCACCGACCCGGCCGCGTCCACGCCGGCCTCCCGCGCGACGCCGTCCAGGTAGCGGAAGCTCGCGTGCCTCAGGACCACCCGCTCCCCGAACCGGGAGAGCCGGCGCCGGGCCTCGGCCAGGGCTTCGAGGTCCCGGTCGATCCCCAGCAGCCTGACGCCCGCCCCACCCCGCTCCAGCAGCAGCTCAGCGTGTCCGCCCATACCCACCGTGCCGTCCACCACCCACCCCCGGGTGCGGGGGCGCAAGAGAAACACCACCTCGTCCGGCAGGACCGGGAGGTGAATCCCGGCCTCCGGCTCCACGGGGCTCAGACTCCCCTGTTGCTGATCTTCTCGAAGAGCGAGGGGAGCTCCGTCTCGTTCGTCCGCGCGTACTCCTCCCAGCGCTCTCGGTTCCAGATCTCGAAGTTCCGCACGCCGCCCACGAGCACCACGTCCTTGACGAGCCCGGCGCGCGCCCGGTAGTCGGGCGGGATCTGGATCCGCCCCTGCCCGTCGAGCGCCGCGTCCTGCGCGTTGGAGATGTAGAGACGGATGAACTTCTGCACGTCGGGATCCTTCTGCGGGAGCGCCCTCACCTTCGCCTCGATCTCCTTCCACTCCCTCATCGGGTGCACCTCGAGGCAGTACTCGTTGGGAACGATCACCAAGCGCCTCTCCGAATAGTCGCTCTCGAGTGCATCCCGGAACTTTGCCGGGATGCTGACCCGCCCCTTCGGGTCGATCGCGTGATAGAAGCGCCCTCGAAACATTTCTTCACGACCCGGTTGGGATGATACTTCCCCTTTGTGGGTTGAGATTCCACTTCATGGGAAATCACCCCACTTTGAGGGGTCATCCTACACAGGCCCCAAAATGGTGTCAAGGAAAAAGTGTAGATTTTTCCAGGGAATTCGAGACACCACTTAAGAACCGACCGGTGGGGGAACGAAGCGCGTGAACCTACCGTCGGTTGGGGAAATTTCCACCCTCACCCTGCCCAACCCGATGCCCCTTACCTTTTCACCTCTCCCCCTCACCCTGCCCCACCCGATGCTCCTCACTTCTCCTCTCCCCCGTGGGAGAGGTAGGGTGAGGGGGAGAGGATGAAGGTTGAGGGAATTATGAGTAGGGTGAGGGGGGAGAGGAGAAGAGGAGAAAAGCGCGTTAAGTGGAGAGGGAGGGGGTCCGCCGCTTACCCGGGAAGAGAGTCACTTCCAGAACCTGGAGGACCAGACCCAGTCGGTCCAGGCTGAAGGGCTTCGCGAGGTAATCCACCGCGCCCAGGCGCAGGCAAGCCCGGGCCTCCTCCTCGCTCGCATGCCCCGACATCGCGACCACCGGAAACGACCGGCCGAGCTGCCGGAGCCGCTCGAGGAGCCCGAGGCCGGAGAGTTTCGGCAGCACCACATCGAGGAAGGCCGCGTCCGGCTCCTCTTCGAGGACGGCCCGGAGCCCCTCCACGCCGTTCCCCGCCAACAGCACCTGGTGGCCTTCTTCCTGGAGAAAATCTCGGAGCGTTTCCGCGACCGGGAGCTCGTCCTCGATGATGAGCAGGCGCATACCCGCGCTCAGCATACCACAGTTTTTTTCACCTCACCCAGGTCTGGGACTGCTCGCGCAGAAACTGCTGGACGTAATACGGGCCGCCGGCCCCCTTACCGCTTGAGCCCGAGGCCTTCCAGCCGCCGAAAGAGTTCACGCCCGGCCACGCCCCCGTCGTGGCGCCGCCCCGGCGGTTGGCGTACGTGACGCCCGCCTCGATCCGATCGAAAAACGCGCGCACCTCGTCGGGATCCTCGCTGAAGATCCCCGCGGTCAGTCCGAACTCGGACCGGCTGGCCCAGGTGAGAGCCTCCTCCAGGCTTCCCACCTCCACCACGGCGAGGAGCGGGACGAACAGCTCGTCGCGCAGCAGGCGATGGTCGAGCGGGAGGCGATCCACGATGGTCGGCGTGACGAAGTAGCCGTGGGCCAAGCCCCCCTCCCTCGGCAGCTCGCCGCCGGTCACGATCCGCCCGTCCCGCCGGCCCTCGGCCACTGCCGCCTCATACGTCTGGACGGCCCGGCTGTTGATCAGGGGCCCCAGGAAGACGTCGCGCTCCACGGGGTCGCCCGCCCGGAGCGACCGGGTCTTTTCCATGAGGCGCTCGACAAACTCCCGGGACACGCCTCGATCCACGTAGACGCGGGAGCACGCGCTGCACTTCTGGCCCGAGTTGCCGAAGGCCGAGCGCGCGATCCCCTCCACCGCCTTGTCCAGGTCGGCGCGCGCGGTCACGATGGCGGGGTTCTTCCCGCCCATTTCCAGGATGTACGGGCGGAGCCGGGAGGCGTTGAAGCGCCGGGCACTCCGCTCCCCCACCTCCCGGGAGCCCGTGAAGACCAGCCCGGCCACGTCGGGGGAGTCCACGAGCGCCGTCCCCACCTCGTCGCCGCTTCCGGTGATCAGGTTGACGGCGCCCGGAGGGAGGCCGGCCGCCTCGAGGATCTCGACCAGCCGGAGGGCCGAGTAGGGAGTGTCGCTGGACGGCTTCAGGACCACCGTGTTCCCGGCCACGAGGGCGCCCGCGCACATGCCTGCGGCCAGCGCCACCGGGAAGTTGAAGGGGGAGATGACGGCCCAGACGCCGTAAGGGCGGAGAAGGCTGCGGGTCTCTTCGTTCGGGCTGAGCCGTCCCAGGGGCAGATCGAAGCCGCCCGCCTCCTCCATCTGCCGGGCGTAGTACCGGAAAAAGTCGGCGCCCTCGCTCACGTCGCCGAGCGCCTCGAAGCGGGTCTTCCCCGCCTCCAGGCCCATCAGGGCCGCGAGCTCGAAGGCGCGCTCCGACAGCAGGTCGCCGGCCCGCCGCATCAGCGCGACGCGCTCCCGCCACGGAACCCGGCTCCACTCGGCGAAGGCGTGGTGCGCGGCCGCGACGGCCTCCGCAACGTCTTGAGGGCCCCCCAGGGCGAAGTGGCCCAGGACCTGGCGCGTGTCGGCCGGATTCGTGTCAGGGAAGGTGCGGGGCGACTCGCGGCGCTTGCCGCCGATCACGAGCGGATGGACCCGGCCCAGCGCGCCGCGGACTTTCTCCAGCTCCCGCTCGTAGCCCCGGTGGACCTCCTCGCCGGGCGAGGCAAGCGAGGCGTAGGTGATCTTGAATGGTGTCGTCATGGCAATCTCCTTCACCCGGGGCGGGCACCCGGAGCGCAGCACACGCCGCCCCCGCCGGATTCCCGCGCTTTCTGACTTCTATGGCCCGATCTCGGAGCACTTCAGCGCCCCATGGCCAACACATCCGCGGCCTCAGCGGCGATACGGCGAGGCCTGGTAATACTGAAGGGCCTCGGGCAGCCACTGCTCGATCTGCCGGATCCGCGTGACGTCGGCGGGATGGGTGGACAGGAACTCGGGCGGGCGCGCCTGTCCGCGCGCCACCTCGGCCATCCGGATCCAGAGATCGCGCGCGGCGTGGGGATCGTAGCCGGCCTTCGCCATGAAGATCAGCCCCAGGTGGTCGGCCTCGGACTCCTGCTGCCGGCTCCAGGGCAGGATGAGCCCCACGGCGGCCCCGGCGCCCAGGAGCGACCCCATCGTGCGCACGGTCTGGGGGTTTCCCCCCGAGAGCGCCGCCATCGTGAGGTCCAGCCCGCCCTGGATCGCCACCTGCTGGCTCACCCGCTCGCCGCCGTGACGCGCCACGGCGTGGGCGATCTCATGGCCGAGGACGGCCGCCAGGCCTGCGTCGTCCCGCGTGACCGGCAGGATTCCCGTGTACACCGCCACCTTCCCGCCGGGCAGGGCGAAGGCGTTGATCTGCCGATCGTCCTCGATGACGCCGAACTCCCACCGGAAGTCGCGCCGGCCGGTCATCTCGGCGATCCGTATGCCGACGCGCATGACCTGGTCGTTGGCGGCCCAGTCGCGCGAGAGGCGGGACTTCGCAAGAATCTGCCGGTAGGCCTGGGCCCCCATCCGCTGCTCGTCGGCCTCGGAAACGAGCATCAGCCGGGAGCGGCCTGTGATCGGGACCGTCTGGCAGGCGACGAGACCCTGGGATCCCAGGGTCGCGAGCCACTGCAGAAAGGCTCGGCGCCTCATCGAAGCACCCCTCTGGCCTGTTACGATACCACCAGAGGTCATGCGAGGCCAACCGAGCGGGACGAGAATGCGTGGAGTCGGAGCGTCAGTGGAACGTTTCTAGCTTGGATTATTCACGAACGATCGTCGCCTGCGGCGGGGCCTGTCGCAGGGCACAGCCCCCGCGGGTCCGGGCTCCATCACCCACTCGCCCGAACGCCGCGCTCCGCGCGGCGGACGGGACGAGGGGGGCCCACTGCGCGCGGCCCCGCGGGGGCCGCACCCTGCGCCACCCGCCCGGTCGTGCCATCGCCTTTCGTGAATAATGCGCGCTAGTATTCTCTCCAGCTCCCGAGCCGGCTCGTTGCACGAGAGCTCAATGCATTGTTGATCGCCTGAAGGCTATAGTAGATGTCCGTATGCTGCCCGCCCGTATAATCCACGTTGGCGGCCGGATCCGCGGGGTCGGTCTCGTTGACGATAATCGCTCCCCACACCTCGTGAATCCTACCGCAGCAGATATCGAAGCCGACATTCTTGCCGGTGACGATGATGATCCCCTGCCAGCCGGAGACGCCCTTGAGGAACAGGGTCCCGTCCTCGACGATCAGGATCCCCGCCCCCGTGGGGTTTTCGGCCTTCACCGCTGCCGGGCTGAACGGAGTGTTCGGGTCGAAGCCTGACGCCTTGATGTACACGACCTTCGGCTTCGACGGCGTTCCCCAGCAGGTGGGGCTGTTCCAGTCCGCCGCGCAGGAGCCTCCGATCACCCCGTCGCCATACTCGAGGGGGCTGGCCGCCGTGCTCGTGAGCGAGACGTGGGCCTTCCCCTTCACGGCGTTGACGAAGTCCGAGACTTGCTGGGAGGTGAGGGTACTATCCCCCGCAATGGTATTGACCCCCTTGCCAGGCTTGGAAGGATCCTGCGCCAGCCCGTTGATGTTCCCGAGCTGCTTCGCGTCCCTGATCCTCCCCTCCACCAGGGCTTCGTTGTCTGGAGCAAAGGCGATCCCGTACTTGGATGGGCCACCCCCATCGCCTGCGGTGGTGCTGCCGGGTTGGGTGTCGAACCCGTAGATCTCCATGTTGCCGGGCAGGTCCACCTTGGCCCCGACGCCCGGGAGATTGATGGCCCCAGGAATCGCGAGGGGAACCCGGCTGACGACCCCCTGGATCTGACGGCTCACCCCGTTGACCGTCCCGGTGGCGGTGACGATGACCGCCCCGTTGGTATCGGTGGTGTTGTTCCCCGGGTCCACCGCCTGACCGGTAATTTGGTTATCGTTCGGCTGATTGTCATTCCGAGCGGTGGCGGAGAAGGTCCCGTTCGTCGCGGGGAGCCCCGGCACGGCCATGTTGTTCGCCATGGTTCCCCCGTTGGTCACCAGGACTCCGCTCCAGTTTGAGTCCAGCATGAGCTGATCGAAGGCCCACTCGATCCCCGCCTCGGCCATGTAACGGGCCCGGGCCGTATCGTGCAGATTGGCGGCAATCGTGGGTTCCATGCCTGCCATGGTGAGGAACGTGAGCAGCAGCCCCGAGAGCATTACGACGGCGAAGAGGGCCAGGGGAAGCGCCACCCCGCGTTGGCCATGGATTGCGCGCAGCGACAGGTTCACTCGAGACTCCTACCCGACTCCCCGTGTGGGAGCCGTCGTTCATCGCCCGGGACGGGCGGAGGGGGCAAGGCTACTTCAGATCGAGCGCTCTCTCCGTGCCGATGGGGAGGTGCGAGACCTAACGATCTCGCACCCCTCAAACCACGCCTAGAACTCTCTCCAGCTCGTGAGCCTAACCGCGCGCGCACCGGCCAGGGCGTTGTTGATGGCCTGACAGCTGTAGTAGATGTTCGTATGCTGGCCGCCGGTGTACCCCACGTTCACCACTAGATCCACGGAGGAAGTCTCGTTGACGATGATCGCTCCCCAGACATCGTGAATCCTACCGCAGCAGATATCGAAGCCGACATTCTTGCCGGTGACGATGATGATCCCCTGCCAGCCGGAGACGCCCTTGAGGAACAGGGTCCCGTCCTCGACGATCAGGATCCCCGCGCCCACGGGGTTCTCGGCCTTGACGGACGAAGGGTTGAACGGCTGGCTCGGGTCGAAGCCCGACGCCTTCACATAGACAACTTTCGGCTTGGCGGGCGTTCCCCAGCAGGTGGGGCTGTTCCAGTCCGCCGCGCAGGAGCCTCCGATCACCCCGTCGCCATACTCGAGGGGGCTGGCCGCCGTGCTCGTGAGCGAGACGTGGGCCTTCCCCTTCACGGTGTCGACGAAGTCCGTGATAGTCTTGGAAGTGAAGCTGGCATCGCCTTCGATCGTTGTGTCACCTACACCCCCGGCCACGGGGGGGTTGATTCCCTCGAGACGCCCCAAAATCTTCGTCTTCTGCGAGTCCTTGATCGACGCCTCCACCGCGCTTTCGTTAGAAGGGTGGACCGCCAGCCCGTACGCTGGGGCGCAGGGCCCGTCCCCCTTGTTGCTGCTGCCGGGCATGGTGTCGAGCCCGTAGATCTCCATGTTGCCGGGCAAGGAGACCTTGGTCTGGGCACCCGGGAGATTGATGGCGCCGGGGATCGAGGGGATAAGGCGGCTCACGACCACCTGAATCTGGCGGCTCACGCCGTTGACCGTCCCGGCCGAGGTGAGGATGACCACGTTGTTGTTGTCGGTCACGTTATTCCCCGTGTCCAGGGGCTGTCCGGTAATCTGGTTGTCGTTCGGCTGAATGTCGTTCCGGGCGGTGACCGAGAAGATTCCATTCGTGGCGGTGAGCCCGGGAAGCGTCATGTTGGTGGCCATCGTTCCGCCGTTGGCAGCCAGGATTGCACTCCAGTTCGAGCTCGCCGCGAGCTGATCGTAGGCCCACTCGACGCCGGCGTCAGCCACATAGCGGGCCCGGGCCGTGTCGCCCAGGTTCGCAGCGATGGTAGGCTCCATGCCTGCCATGGTGAGGAAGGCCAGGAGCAGCCCTGAGAGCATCACGAGGGCGAAGAGCGCCAGCGGCAGGGCCACACCCCCCTGGCCACGATTCGTGCGCATCGGCAGGTTCATTTGAGACTCCTACGCGGCTCCCCCGTGGGAGGACGCCGTCGTTCATCGCCCGAGACGGGCGGAGAGGGGCAGGGCTACGTTAGATGGAGCACTGTCTCCGTACCGGGGGTGACGGTCACCTCAACGTCCCAGAGATGGTTGTCTCCCTCGAGGTCCCCGACCATCAGTTATCGCTCTCTCCAGCTCGTGAGCCTGATCGCTGCGCGAACGTTCAGCGCATTGTTGATGGCCTGACAGCTGTAGTAGAGGTCCGAATGCTGTCCGCCGGTAAAGTCCACATTCAGCGGTACTTCGGCGGCGTTGGTCTCGTTGATGACGATCGATCCCCAGACCTCGTGAATCTGTCCGCAGCAGATCTGGAAGCCGATATCTTTCCCGGTGACGATGATGAGCCCCTGCCAGCCGGGGGCGCCGTTGAGAAAGAAGGTTCCATTCTCGACGATCAGGATCCCGGCACCCTTGATATCCCTCACCTCGAGGGACGCAGGATTGAATGGCATAGTGGGGTTCGGGGTTTGCGCGCTAACGTAGACAATCTTCGGCTTCGCCGGCGTATTGGTCGTGGGGTCCGCCGGTATCCCCCAGCAGGTCTTGCTGTTCCAGTCGGTGGCGCAGGACGGTCCGATCGTTCCGTTCTGGCCTTTCGTCGCTATCCCCCCCGCCTGATTGTTGCTGAACACCAGGGGGTCCGCCGCCGTACTATTGAGCACGATGTCGGCTCTCCCCTTGACGGCATTGACAAAGTCCGTGACTTGCTGGGAGGTGAGATCGCTGGGCTCCTCGGGGGCGATGGCATTGACGCCTTCGCCGGGCTTGGAAGGATCCTGCGCCTTCCCCTTGATCTTCGCATTCTTCCCCGTCTGAAGCTCGGAGGGGTTGAGCCCCGCCTCAAACGCCGCTTCGTTGCCCCCGTTGGGAATTGTCATGGCGTACCGCGGTGCGCAGGCCCCGTCCCCCGCGGTGGTGCTACCAGCCAGGGTGTCGTTCCCGTTGATCTCCATGTTGCCGGGCAGGGACACCTGCGTCTGGCCTGTCAGGCTGACGGTCCCCGGGGGCAGCGGGAAAGGAACCCGGCTGACGACCACCTGGATCTGGCGGCTCGAGCCATTCGGCAAGTTGCCGGTGGCCGTGAGGATGACGACATTGTTGGTGTCGGTCACGTCGTTCCCCGTGTCCACAGGCTGGCCGGTCATCTGGTTGTCGTTCGCCTGATTGTCGTTCCGAACGGTGACCGTGAAGGTTCCGTTCGTGGCGGTGAGCCCGGGAAGCGTCATGTTGGTGGCCATCGTTCCGCCGTTGGCAGCCAGGATTGCACTCCAGGTCGTCGGGTTCGAGGCGAGTTGGTCGTAGGCCCACTCGACGCCGGCGTCGGCCACATAGCGGGCCCGGGCCGTGTCGGCCAGGTTCGCGGCAATCGTCGGCTCCATGCCTGCCATGGTGAGGAAGGCCAGAAGAAGCCCCGACAGCATCACGAGGGCAAAGAGCGCCAGCGGGAGGGCCACACCTCCTTCATTCCGAAGAGCACTGGCCAACGGTTTCATGCACGACCTCTTCAACGGTTCCTCAGGCGGATCCGGTCGCTCATCGTGACCTGCACCGCGCCGGCCTGCCAGATGGCGGGGGGCGCGTTCTGCACCCCCACCTGCATTTGGACCCAGATCGTGCGGATCAGCTCGGGATTCGCCGCCGCGGCCGCCGGAGTCATGACGTTTCCGTTGGCGTCCAGATAGGTGAAGACGTCCCCGCCGGCCTGCGCTGGCTGAACGCTCGTGACCAGAGACACGAAGCCGGCAGCGCAGAGAGGATCCTGGGGGACGGGGATGGCCGACTCCTGACGGCACAGGGTGCCCCCCACCACCGTGTACGTGACCTGCTCGCCACGGCTTACGTTGGTCAACGCAGCGGGGGGACACGGGCCACCAACGCAGTATGGGATCTGGACGGGCTGGCCCGCCCCACCCGCCTCAATCGGTGACAACGGCGGCGCGGGCCCGGTACCATTCCAGTCATACTGGATCGTGAAGCTGGTCGCAGTTGGATTGGTAACGGCGTCAAAGCAACCCGCTGGAACTCCAGCGCCAGTGCAGGCGCGGCCTTGGGGGTCGTAGCCCGCTTCCCGGATGTCCGTCGTCATCCGCTCCAGGGTCGCCCGGACCGCCGCCTGGGACTCCGCCTGGTTGGAGCCGGTGAGGTAACTCTGGTTGCCCGTCATCAGGAGCGTCAGGATTCCCGTCATGATCAGCCCGAGAATGGCGATGGCCACGAGCAGTTCGGCGAGGGTGAACCCCCGCTGATCGGCGCGTGCGCAGCTCCTGATTTTCATGGCCATCCCCTTCAGTGCTGGGCGATCAGCGTCGCGATGTCCACCTGGGTCCCGCCGGTCAGCACTGCCCCGGTCGTGACCCGCCGGTACTGAACCTGCACCCGGACCACCTTCCTCGTGGCCGAAAGCGGATCATTAGCGATCGCCACCGTCCGGCTGTACTCGGGATAGCCGGGGATGGAGTTGAACGCGTCGTTGGGGCAGCACGCGCCTCCCTGGACGACCGTGGCGAACCCTTGCTGCACCGCACAACCGGGGGGACCCGTGCACGTACTCAGCGCCCACCCCTTGATCTGCTCGATCTTCTGCTCGGCGAGAAAGACCCCGGTGGACTGCCGCCGGCCGGACTCCACTCCGGCCGTCCCCATGGGGTACCACTGCATGACGGCCACCAAGCCGATCATGATGATGGCGACGGCCACGAGAATTTCCACGAGCGTCAGTCCGGATTCGTCCCTGTGGCAAAAGACCATGATCGTGAGCCTCCCTGCCCCGCCCTGAATGAAGCAAGTTCATTGCCAAGCCATACCCCAGGCCGGCGACGGCCTAACACGCGAGAAAATAAGGAAAAGATCAACTATCGCCATGCCAGAAATGTGCGGAAATGACACCCTTGTGTGAACGAATGGCACGCCGCTGAAAAAAACCGTCAACCGAAGAACAGAGAGGAGAAGGATCAGCGATTTCTGAGCCGGATCTGGGTGGTCATGGCCACACTCCCGGCCCTCCGGCTCCCCGGACCGGTCGTGATAGTAATGACCACTGATCGAATCTCGCCCGGAGTCAGGGCCGCCGCGCCCCCCGCCTCCAGGTAGGTGAAAGTCAGGGACTCCACATCGTCAATCAGGGGTTGGGCTCCGCCCCCGGCATTCCGGCGAAGCGTGCGCCCCGTCAAGGAGTAGGTGATCCTCTCCGGATTGCCCGCGATCACCCCATCCCCGTTCAGGTCGTTCTGGATGGTGAAGCCCGTGGGGGTCAGGTTGACGAGAGGAGGAAAGCCGATCCCGCGGGGGTCGATGCCCGCCTGGCGTAACTCCCCTGCAAGCCGGTCCAGGGCGACCCGCGCGCTCTGCTGGGCCTCGAGCCGCCTCGTCCCGACCAGATACGCCTGCTCGCCCTGCTGGAGGAGACCCATGAGCATCAGCAGAACGATCCCGACGAGCGCCAGCCCGACGAGGACCTCGGCCAGCGTGAAACCCCGGGGGCCAACGCGCCGCCCCATGCCTGCCCTCCCTCCGCGCGGTGAGTGCCAGGCGGGAGCGGGCAGGAACTCCCACGGGAGCGAGCTTGAGCGCGTTGCGCGCTGCCGTCAATGTCCAATCTTCCATACCCCCCTCACCTTTGTCCTCTCCCCCGCTGGGGGAGAGGGGAGCGTGAGGGGGAGTCCTCAGTCGGGCGTAGGGGTCGGCGGAGTCGCGGAGTAGTCGTAGAACCCGCGCCCGGTCTTGCGACCCAGGTCCCCGCGCTTGACGCGCGCCTCGAGCGCCTTGGGCGGCAGGTCGCTCGGATCCTTCGTGATCTCGTACGTCTCGAGCCGGGCATTGTAGCCGATGTCGAGCCCCGAGAAATCGGCGAGCTTGAAGGGCCCCATCGGGTGATTCAGCCCGAGCTCCACCGCCTTGTCGATGTCGGCGAAGGAGGCGACGCCCTGCTCGAGCAGGTAGTACGCTTCGCGGCCCAGGGCCCGGAGGATCCGGTTCACCAGGAACCCGGGCAGCTCCTTCCGGAGAATCACGGGCTCGCGCCCGATCTTCAGCGTGAGCTCCGCCACCAGCTGGGCCGTCTCCTCGCTCGTGTCCTTCCCCTTGACGACCTCCACGAGCCGCATGACCAGCGGCGGGTAGAACCAGTGCATGTTGGCGCACTGGGCGGGCCGCTTGGTCGCCGGCGCGATCTGGGAGATCATCAGCGTCGAGCTGTTCGAGACGAGGATCGCGTGGGGCGGGCAGATGCTGTCGAGCCGAGAAAAGAGCTCGCGCTTCGGCTCCAGCCGCTCGACGATCGCCTCAACGACGAAGTCGGCGTCCCGGGCCGCCTTCTCGAGATCCGGCTCGAGCCGGATCCGGCCGATGGCCGCGTCCATCTGGGCCTGGGCCATCTGGCCCTTCGCCACGCGCTTCTCGAGCTGGACGCGGTTGCCCTTCATCCCCTTCTCGAGGATGTCCATCGAGAGGTCGTTGAGCGTCACGGCGTAGCCGTGGAGCGCGGACTGCATCGCGATCTGGGCGCCCATCTGGCCGGCGCCCACCACCAAGATGCGCTTGATGTCGTCGATCTTCATCGATGTCTCCTCTCCCTCACCTTTGTCCTCTCCCCCCTTGGGGGAGAGGGTAGGTTGAGGGGGGTCAGCAGGGTGAAGGGGCAGCGACCTACGCGATTGGCGGTTTCTTCCCTGCCCACGGGTGAGCCTCCTCGAAGGTGGCCGCGGCGCGGAGCACGGTCGCGTCGTCGAAGCGCCTTCCGACAATCTGAAGGCCAATCGGAAGGCCGTCGCTGGTGAAGCCGCACGGCACCGAGGCCGCCGGCTGGCCGGTCATGTTGAAGGGATACGTGAACGGGATCCAGCCGTAAGGCTCGATCGGGGTGCCCGCGATCACCGCGGGGTTATCCAGACCGACCTTGAAAGGGGGGCAGGCTACCGTCGGTGTCAGCAACAGGTCGTAGGTTTCGAAGAATTTCCGAACCGGCTCCCAGAAGGCCAGCCGCTCGAACCACGCCTGGATGTACTTCGTCGGGGGCCACGTGAGTGTGTCCTCGATGATCCTGACCAGGCCCTCATCGATGTCGGCCCGGCGATCGGGAAAGTAGGGCTTGAGGCGCGCAGCGATGCCGCCGCAGAAGATCGCGTCCCATGCCGGGCTCGGATCGGGGAACCTGGGGTCCACCCCGTCCACCCGGCAACCGAAGTGCTTGAAGCCCCGCGCCGCTCTTTCCGCGATGGCCGCGATTTCCGGGTCCACGACCTTGGCGAATCCGAGCGTCGAGGTCCACCCGACCCGCAGCCCCTTCAGGCTCCCCTTGAGCGCCTTGACATAGTCCACCCCGGGGGCTGGGAGCGAGTACTGGTCGCGCTCATCGGGGCCGGCCAGCACGTTCAGCATCAGCGCAGCGTCGGCGACGGTGCGCGTCATGGGGCCGGCGTGGGAGAGGCTCCAGGCCGCGCTCGGGGGGTGGATCGGCACGCGCCCGTAGGAAGGCTTCAGGCCGAAGATGCCCGAAAACGACGCCGGGATCCGGATCGACCCCCCGCCGTCCGTCCCCACGGCCAGCGGCGCCATCCCGGCCGCCACCGCCGCCCCGGCGCCCCCGCTCGAGCCGCCGGGGGTGCGGTCGAGGTTCCACGGGCTTCGCGTCGCGCCGAAGAGGAGGTTATGAGTGGCGCCGATCCAGCCGAACATCGGCGTGTTGGTCTTGCCCACCAGGATCCCGCCCGCGGCCTTGAGCCGCGCCACGATCGGCGCGTCCTCCTCCGGGACATGATCGGCGTAGAGCCGGGTCCCCCAGGTCGTCCGGACGCCCTTGGTGATGATCAGATCCTTGATCGAGAACGGCACGCCGTGGAGCCGGCCGAGTTTGGCCCCGCGCTTCATGAGGGCGCGCTCGGCGGCTCTGGCCTCCCGGCGCGCCGCCTCCGCCGTCACCGTGCAGTAGGCGTTCAGCGTCGGGTTCAGTTTTTCGATGCGCGCCAGAACGGCGTCGATCACTTCGAGAGGGGAGACTTGCTTCCGCTTGATCGCCCCCGCCAGCTCGGTCGCCGACATCCAGCAGAGTTCGTCCACAGCCATGTCGTCCCTCGCGGCTAGCCCGGCAGGTGGAAGACGACCATCTTCAGCTCGGTCATTTCCTCGACGGCGTAGCGCGGCCCCTCTTTGCCGAAGCCCGATTCCTTAAGTCCGCCGTAGGGCATCAGGTCGGCGCGCCACTGGGGGCCCCAGTTGACGTGGAGGTTTCCCGACTGGACCTCGCGGGCGAACTTCATCGCCCACTCGAGGTTCTCGGTGAAGATGCCGGCGCTGAGCCCGTAGATGGTGTCGTTGGCGAGCGCGATGGCCTCGTCGATATCGTCGAACGGGGTCACCGCCACCGCGGGGCCGAAGAGCTCGTCGCGCGAGACGCGCATCTCGGGCTTGACGTCGGCGATGACGGTCGGCGTGTAGATCGCGCCCCGGCGCTGGCCCCCCACCACGACCCGCGCCCCGGTCGAGGCGGCTTCCTTCACCCATTCCTCCACGCGGATCGCGTCCTTCTCGCGGACCATCGGGCCGACCTTGGTCTTCTCGTCGAGCTGGCTCCCCACGGTCAGCGCCGCCACCCGCGGCCCGAGCGCGTCCAGGAAGTCCCCGTACACCTTGCCGGCGGTCAGGACGCGCTGCGTGGAGATGCAGACCTGCCCGGCGTTGGCGTAGCCCGTCGCCGCCACGGCCACCGCCACCTTGTCGAGGTCGGCGTCGGGCATGACGATGACCGGGGAGTTGGAGCCGAGCTCCATCGTCACCTTCTTGATCCCCGCCAGGCGGCAGATCCGCTCGCCGACGTCGCGGCTCCCCGTGAAGGTGATCTTCCTGACGCGCTTGTCGGACACCAGCGCGTCACCGATCTCGCCGCCCGATCCCGTGAGGCACTGGATCCCCTCGGGCGGCAGTCCCGCCTCCAGTAGGATCTCCGTCAGTTTCAGGGCCGACAGGGGGGTATCGGTCGCCGGCTTGATCACCACGGCATTGCCGGCGGCGAGGGCCGGGCCCACCTTGTGGCAGACCAGGTTCAGGGGAAAGTTGAACGGGCTGATCGCCGCCACCACGCCGCAGGGGACGCGGAGGGTCACCCCGAACCGTTTGCCGCCGCTCGGGTCGCCATCCAGCGGCACGGTCTCGCCGTGGATCCGCTTGGCCTCCTCGGCCGACCCCATGATCGTCTCCACCGCCCGGCGCGCCTCGCCGCGGCCCTCGGCGATGATCTTCCCCTCTTCCACCGAGATGAGCCGTCCCACTTCTTCGTTCCGCGCCTCGATGATCTCGGCGGCCTTCTTCAAGATTTTCCAGCGCTCGTAGCCGGGGAGCGCCGCCATGACGCGGGCGCCGCGCGTCGCGCTTTCGAGCGCGCGGTCCACGTCCGCCGTCCCGGCGCGCGGCACGGTGTCAATGACGGCGTTGTCGTACGGGTTCAGCACGTCGATCTTCTCCGGCTTGTCGAGCCACTGCCCCGCCACATACATCTTCATGACCTTATCTCCTCTTCACCTGGGCACGGCCATCGGGGCACTCCCTCGCCCTTCGGCCAGGCGCCCGCACAGCCCGTACCCCCCCGGTGTCAGACACCGGTGTCTGACACCCATGTCGATCTCAGTCGCGGTCAAACGCTCACGCTCCGCGGAGGCGCGGGTCCAGCGTGTCCCGGAGCGCGTCGCCGAGCAAGTTGGAGCCGAACACCGCCAGGCTGATGGCGAACCCCGGGAACAGCACCAGGTGCGGCGCCTTCTGGGCATACTCGGCCGCCGACACGGAGAGCATCCGCCCCCAGGACGGATAGGGCTCGGGCACGCCGAGGCCGAGGAACGACAGCGCCGCCTCCACCAGGATGGCGCTGCCGAGCTGGGCCGTGCACAGCACGATGAAGGGACCCATGGTGTTCGGCAGGATGTGGCGGAAGGCGATCCGGAGGTGGCTGACGCCGAGCCCCCGGGCCGCCTCCACGTACTGCATCTCCCGGATCGTCAGCACGCTGGAGCGAATCACCCGCGCCGCCCGGGGAATGATCGGGATCGAGATCGCGATGATGACGTTCGGAACGGAAGGGCCGAGGGCGGCCGCCATGACGAGGGCGAGCACGAGCAGCGGCAGCCCCTGAAAGATGTCCATGACCCGCTGGCTGATCAGGTCGGTCTTCCCGCCGAGATAGCCCGACAGGAGCCCGATGATCCCGCCCAGCACCGATCCCAGGAGCGTGGAGCCGAGGCCGATGATCAGCGACACCCGGGCGCCGTGAAGGATCCTCGAGTAGATGTCCCGCCCCAGGTGGTCGGTCCCCAGCCAGAATTGAGACGAGGGCCGGGCCAGGGTGGAGGTCGCGTTCGTCGCGATCGGATCGTGGGTGGCCAGCACGCCGGCAAAGATCGCCGCCACCACGATCAGGAGCATGAGGAGCCCGCCAGCCGCGCCCAGGGGTTTCTTCCGGCAGAAGCGCCAGACGATCGTGACGAGGCCCGGGCGCCTCAGCGCCATCCCCGGGGCGACCAGCTCCACCTCCGCCACCGTCACTCCCACCGGCTCAGTCGCCATAGCGCACCCGTGGATCGAGCCAGCCGTAGAGCATGTCCACGAACAGGTTCGACAGGATGACCACGATGGCGATGAACATCACGAGGTTCTGCACGACGGGGTAGTCCCGCCACAGGACCGCCTCGACCAGGAAGCGGGCCACGCCGGGGAGGTTGAAGACGGTCTCGGTCACGACAAGACCGCCGATCAGAAAGGCGAACTCGATGCCGATGACGGTGATCACGGGCAGCATGGCGTTCTTGAGCGCGTGCCGCCAGATGACGATCCAGCCACTCTGCCCCTTCGCCCACGCCGTCCGGATATAGTCCTCGCGCATGACCTCCAGGAGGGCCGAGCGCGTGATGCGCGTGATCAGCGCCGAGGATCGGTACCCGACCGCCAGCGCCGGAAGCAGGAACTGGACCAGGTGGATCTTGAGGTTCTCGGTTGGCGACACGTACGTCATCGGCGGGATCCAGCCGAGCCAGCCCACCAGCACGAGGATGATGACCATGCCGAGCCAGAACGACGGCATGGAGAGGCCGGCGAGCGAGAAGACCCGGAGCGCGTAGTCGAGCGTCGTGTCCTGTCGGACGGCGCTGATCACGCCGGTGGGAACCCCCAGGAGGACGGCGATGATCGTCGAGAGGATCGCCAGCTCGATCGTCACCGGCAGGAGGGGCTTGATGATCTCCCAGGCCGGCAGGTCGTACCGGTAGGACTTGCCGAGGTTCCCGGTCAGGATCTCGCGGAGCCAGTCCACGTACTGGATCCAGACCGGCCGGTCGATCCCCAGCTCCTTCATGATGGACTGCTTGTCGGACTCGCTGACGTAGCCGCCCGTCGAGAACAGAATGTCCACCATGTTGCCCGGCGCCAGCCGCAGCAGCACGAAGATGATGACCGACATGCCGAGGAGGGTCAGCGCGGCGATGGCGAGGCGGCGGGCGACGTAGGTGCGCGTGGCGGCCTCCTTGGGCGGGGAACGGCGGGAGGAGCGCACGGCCCCTCCCGCCGCCGCGTCGCTACTTATCCAGCCACACTTCCTGCATCCGGCCCCAGTTGTAGATGGACTGGTGGGGGACGAGGTTCCTCACGTAGTTCCACTGGAGGTTGTAGAGGAGCCGCCAGTCGATCATGGGGCGGGCGGCGTCCTCCTCCAGCTTCTTCTGGATGTTCATCACCATCTGCAGTCGCTTTTTCGGATCCAGCTCCTGGGACTGCTGGTCGATCAGCTTCATGACCTGCTCGTCGCAGTAGTAGGTGTAGTTCCGGGGGGAGCCGCAGGCATAGTTCTCGTAAAAGTTGGCGTCCGGGTCGTCCGGGCCGATGCCGGTCAGGTTCGGCCCGGCCTGGTACTCCCTGCGGGTGACGAGCGGGTGCCACTGGGCCGTCTCGATCTGCCTCAGCGTCGCCTCCACGCCGACCTGCTTCAGCTCGGGGATGATGAACGAGGAGAGGTCCAGATAGATCGGGATGGCCCGCGTCACCATCTCGATCCTGAGCGGGTTGGACGGCCCGAAGCCGGCCTCGGCGAGCAGCTTCTTCGCCTTGGCCTTGTCCTCCTGTGCCTTCCCGTAGCCCGGGAGCTGGGCCAGGTCCTTCTCGAGCAGCCCCCAGACGCCATGCGGCCTGGGCGCGAGGGACGCCCCCACGATGCCCCCGCCCTGATGAACCGCCTGGACCGCGCCGCGCCGGTCGATCGCCAGGCTGATCGCGCGGCGCACCTTGACGTTGTCGAAGGGGGGCTTCGTGACGTTCAGCAGCATGTTGTCGTTGACGTTCTGGGCGGCGATGGTCAGCTTGATCCGGGGCTCGGCCTTCGTGACCTGCTCGGCGATCGTCCTGCTCTCGTCCCCGGGGAAGGAGACGTCGAGGCGGCCCGCCTGCATCGCCGCGAACTTCGTGGCGCGGTCCTTGATCGGGACGTAGCGCATGCCATCCAGGTAGGGCCGGCCCTTGACGAAGTAGTCGGTATTCTTGACGAAGTCGATGTACTCGCCCCGCTTCCACTCCTTCAGCTTGAAGGGTCCCGTGCCGATGCAGCCCGTGCGGTAGTTGGCCACCGGCACGTGCGCGGCGTACACGGGGCTGTACCCCGAGGCGAGCATCATGAGGAGCGAGGGCTGGGGGCGCTTGAGATGGAAGACGACCGTGTGGGGCTCGGGCGCCTCGATGTTGTCCACGTTGGAGTACCAGTCCTTGCGCGGATTGATCCTGAGCTTGGCCGGCGCCTCCTTGGCCTCGCGGACCATGTCGAACGTGTACTTGACGTCCTTGGAGGTGAAGGGCTGGCCGTCGTGCCACTTGACGCCCTTCCGGAGGAAGAAGACCAGGTTGCGGTAGTTGTCCTGCCACGACCACTTCTCGGCCAGCTCGCCGATGATCGTGTCCATGCTCTCCTGCTTCTTCAGCGGATCGAAGATCACAAGGTTGGACAGGCACGGCATCCCCGGCCAGACCGTCGAGATCGTGGAGGTCTCGTGGATGGAGAACCCCTGGGGGGGATCCTCCCGCTGCATGACGTTGAGCATCCCGCCGTACTTCGGGGCCTGGCCGATGGCCGGGACAAGGGTAACCGCCGCAACGCCGAGCAGCGCCAGCCCGGCGACGAGAGCCAGAGAGCGAAATCGAGCCATGAGCAGCCTCCTCCTTCTGGGGGTTGACGAGGGCGACGCGTGCTGACTCTACCCGAAAACCCGACCCAGCCGCAAGGGCCGGGTGCCCCGACCCGCTTCGCGGGTGCCCGCCGAGGAGGGGCTTCGCCCACTATCAGGGCTCGCTCCGCCCGCGCCTCACGCGCCGGCGGACCCACGCCGCAGTGCGTTAGTCGGGGCCAGGATCTTTCGGCGCTTGACGTCCCAGACCCCGCGCGCCGTCAGGCGGACCTCGGGCAGGAAATCGGCCGTCAGGAAGAGGAGCGTGAAGAGCGGGTCGTGGAAGGGGTAGCCCCGCGCCTTCAGGAGCCCCAGGAGTTCCCGCTCGCGCGCGGCCAGGGCCGGCAGGGGCGCGGCCGCCATGATCCCGCCCAGGGGGAGCGCCAGCTCGTAGATCGCCCGCCCTCCCTCGACGAGGACGATCCCCCCCTTGAGCGCGAGCAAGCGGTTCGCCGCCTGAGCCATGGCCGATGGGTCGCGGCCCAGGACCAGGACCTGGAAGTCCGTGCTGAGCGTCGTGGCCAGGCCGTCGAGCCTCGGGGCGAACCCGGCGACCACGCCCCGGCAGATCCAGCGTCCCTGGCGGTCCAGGAGCGCCGCCAGCAGGTCCCCCTCCGCGGCCGCCCGCTCCTCGAGGCGGGTGATCACGGTGCTGACGAGCCTCAACACGGGCTTCCGCCGGCCGGAGAGCAGCCCGAAATCCTCGGCGCTCACGCGGAACCTCCGCGCGAACCGCGCGGCCGGCGTAGCGAAGATACGCCCCCACGGCGGCTCGGGGACGTTCGCGACGAGCCTCCCGCCCTCGGCGACAACCCGCCCCCGCGCCATGACGGTCTCGGGCGCCGGCTCGCTCAGATCGCGCAGAAACAGGATGTCGGCGGATCGGCCCGGGGCGATCCCGCCGATCTCATGGTCCAACCCGTAGTACGCCGCCGGATTGAGCGTGACCATCCGGTAGGCGTCGATCGGCGGAACTCCCTCCTGCATGGCGACGCGCACGAGATGATCCACGAACCCGTGCTCGGCCACGAAGGCCGGGCTCGACCCGTCCGTGGTCAGCATGAGGCGCGAGACGAGTCCGGGGGCGTCCTTGAGCGCCCCGAACAGCGACTTGAGATCGGGCCGCAGCGAGGACTGCCTCAGCATGACCGCGATCCCGGCGCGGGCCCGCTCCAGGGCCTCCTGGGCGGTGATGGGCTCGTGGCAGGAGGCGATCCCCACCGCGGCGAGCCCCTGGAGCTTCTCACCCGAGGCTCCCGCCGTATGCCCCTCGATCCGCTTCCGCCGCGACGCCGCCAGGGCGAGCCGCTCCAGGATGCCCCGATCGCCTTCCAGGGCCTCGGGCCAGCGCGTGATCTCCCCCACCGCCGCCACCCGCGGATCGTCCAGGAGACGGGCGAGCGTGCCGACGGCAAAGCGCCGCGCCTCGCCGTTCGAGCGGGACTGGGCGTGCACGCGCGCCCACCAGTAGAACTGGAGCGGCAGGCGGGCCAACGCGCTGACCGCCGCCTCGAAGCCCCGCGAGCCGGCGAGCTCGTACACCGGCAGGTTGTCGGCGAAGATCGTCGTGGTCCCGAGCGGCAGGACGTGGCGGGCGAGAACCGCCGGCGTGACGAGGTTCCACGGATGGGAGTGGGGCTCGACGTAGCCGGGGCAGAGAATCCGGCCGCGGGCCGAGATGACCTCGGTGCGCGGGCCGACCATGTCGGCGCGGCTCCCGACGTAGGCGATCCGCTCCCCCTTGATCGCCACGTTGGCGGGATAGCACTCCCCGGTGTAGACGTTGAGGAGCGTCCCGTCCCGGATGTAGCGATCGGCCGGCGCCTTCCCCCGCGCGACGGCGGCGAGGGCCTGCCGCTCCCGGACCCACGACCCGACCGCAAGGGTCGGGTGCCCGCTAAGGTGGCTCGCCTTCGCTCGCATCTTGCGTGCCGGCAAGCCTGTCAGCGGACATCGACGACGATCTCGCGCTCGCGCGGCCCATCCAGCTCCACGAGCGCGATGCCCTGCCAGGTGCCGAGGAGCAGGCGCCCGTCCTTCAGCGGGATCACCTGGGACGTGCCGAGCAGGGTCGACGCCAGATGGGCGGCGGCGTTGTCATCCACCTTGTCGTGCTCCCACACGCCCTCGGGAATGAGCTTATCGAGCAGGCTCAGGATGTCGGTACGAAACCCCGGGTCCGCGTTCTCGTTGATGATGAGCGCCGCGGTGGCGTGGCGCGCGAAGACCGTGCAAACGCCTTCCTTCGCCTTCGAAGCCGTGACCACCGCCATCACCTGGCGCGTGATGTCCAAGACCTCCCGCCGCTTGGTCGTCCTGACCGTGATCGTCTGCTGCATCGGCTACGCCGCGTCGTCGATGAGGCCGACGACGCTCCCGACCGGGGTCGTCTGCCCGGCTGGGACCTTGATCTCGACCACCACTCCCGCCACCTCCGCCTCGATCACCACGTCGGCCTTCTCCGTCTCCACCTCCAGGAGCGGCGCGCCCGGGCTCACGCGGTCGCCGACCTTCACGAGCCACGCCTTGACGTCGCACTCGAGGGTGTCCATTCCGAGCTTCGGGATCCTGATCTCGTGCATACACTCGGAGGGGGGCTACGCCCCCCTTCCGATGCCTCCCCCCAGATTGCGCGGGCGAAGCCCGCGCTCGAACGCTTCGTCCCCACCGAGCGGTGGGGAAATGGTGTCCGACATCTTGCTAGCCTGCATTATTCACGAACCATCGTCGAGTTCAGCGGACGGGGCCTGTCGCAGGGCGCAGCCCCCGTGGGTCCGGCTCCGTCACCCACTCGCCCGAACGCCGCGCTGCGCGCGGCGGACGAGACGAGGGGGGCCCACTGCGCGCGGCCCCCTGGGGACTGCGCCCTGCGCCACCCGCCCGCTCGCGCCATCGCCGTTCGTGAATAATGCGCGCTAGACCTTCGCGAGCAG
>JACPSW010000026.1 GCA_016193045.1 Candidatus Rokuibacteriota bacterium
CCACCGAAGGACGCTGGGTCGCGATGATCAGGTGGATGCCGACGGCGCGCGCCACCTGGGCGAGGCGCACCAGTGAGTTCTGGACCTCCCCGGCCGAGGCCATCATGAGGTCGGCCAGCTCGTCCACGATCACCACCCAGTACGGCAGCCTTTCCGCCGCCTCGACCCCGCGGTTGTAGCCCTCGATGTTCCTGACGTGCCGTTCGGCCAGCAATTTGTACCGTTCATCCATCTTCCCCACGATCCACTTGAGCCGCGCCGAGGCCTCGCGGGCGTCCGTGACCACCGGGGCCATCAGGTGCGGGATCCCCTCGTAGATCCCGAGCTCCAGGCGCTTGGGGTCGATCATCAGGAAGCGCACCTCGGCCGGCGTGGCCTTGTAGAGGATCGAGCAGATCATCGCGTTGAGCCCCACGCTCTTGCCGCTGCCCGTGGCGCCGGCGATCAGGAGGTGGGGCATGGCCGTGAGGTCCGCGACGAAGGGGGTGCCGATCACGTCCTTGCCGAGGGCCAGCGGCAGCTTCCCCTTCGACTGCACGAACTCCTGGGAGACGAGGATCTCCCGGAGATAGACGCTGGCGATCTCGGGGTTCGGCACCTCCACGGCGACGGTCCCGCGTCCCGGAATCGGCCCCACGATCCGGACCGAGGCCGCCTTCATCGAGAGGGCCAGATCGTCCGACAGGTTCACGACCTGGCTGACTTTGATTCCCGGCGCGGGCTCGAACTCGTACGAGGTGATGACGGGGCCCGGGTTCACCTGGACGATGCGCCCCTCGACGCCGAAGTCCTGGAGCTTTTTCCGGAGGATATCGGCGTTGGCCTGGAGCTCCTCGCGCGTCTGGCGGAGCTCCGAGGTGGGGGGCGCTTTGAGGAGTCCGATGGGCGGCAGCTGAAAGGCCGGCCGGCCGCCCTTGCCGAAGTCAAAGGTCTCCTGCCACGCCAGCCCTTTCCCCGCGAGCCCCGACTTGGCCTTCGCCGGCTCCACGACGATCGGGGGCGGAGGCGGGACGGGCTCCGCGGCGGCCTCACGCTCCGCGACGGAGGGCGACGGAACCAGGGGCAGTTCAGCCTGGCGCGACGGGGCCCGCGGGGCCGCCTTGCGCCGGCTGATCGTGCGGAGGAGGCCCGCGTACGACTCCTGGGTGAGGAAGAGGACCCCGATCGGGACAGCGGCCAGGAGCACCAGGAGCGCGCCGACCTCGCCCACCGAGCGGTGGAGCAGCTCGAGTACCCCCCAGCCGAAGACGCCTCCTTTGTGGACCAGCGCGGTCGAGGCGCGGGCCAGGAGCCCGGTGAAGGCCACGAGGAGACATCCGAAGCCGGCCAGGACCGGCCAGCCCACGGCCAGCCGCCGATGGAGGAACGCGGTGACGCCGTAGAAGGCCAGCCCGACGGGCACGAGGTAGCCCGCGTAGCCGAAGGCCCAGAAGACCGCCCACGCGAGCCAGACCCCCAGCGGGCCGACGGGGCTCGCCTGATCCGAGAAACGAAGGCCCGGATTGAAGATGGCCAGGGCGAACACGCCGAAGCCCGCCAGCGCCAGGGCGAGGATGCCCTTGACCTCGCGCTGCCACCGCCCCGCCGCCCTGTTCCTCCTCGCCATCAGACTTCCAGGATCACGGGCAGCACCACCGGCTTGCGTTGAAAGCGCTGGTTGATGAGGCGGCGGACCGCGCCCTTCACGAGCGAGCCCAGGAGCTCCCGGTCCACGGGCGTCGCGGGTTCCCGTCTCGCCAGCGCGTCGCGGATCGCTGTTTTGACCTCCTCCAGCAGCTCCTCGGATTCCTTCACGTATACGAAGCCGCGGGAAGCGATCTCGGGGCCGGCCAGCAAGTCTCCCGTGTTCTTGTCCACCGTCAGCGCCACGACGACCATCCCGTCCTGAGCGAGGAGCTGGCGATCGCGGAGCACCACACTTCCCACATCCCCGACCCCCTTGCCGTCCACGAGGACCCGCCCGGTGGGGAACCGTCCAAGCACCCGGCCGGCGGTCTTGGTCAGCTCGACGCCCAGACCGTCCTCGATCACGAAGATGCGCTCCCGCGGGACGCCGACCCCCTCGGCGAGCCGCGCGTGCATCAGGAGATGGCGGTACTCGCCGTGGACGGGAATGAAGTAGCGCGGCCGCGTCAGGCTCAGCATCAGCTTCAGATCCTCCTGACTCGCGTGGCCCGAGACGTGGACGAAGGCCACGTCCTCCCACAGGACCTCGGCACCGAGCCGGAATAGCGCATTGATGACGCGCCCGATCACGCGCTCGTTGCCGGGGATGATGCGGGCCGAGAGGATCACGAGGTCGCCCGGCTCGACCTGGATGGCCTTGTGCTCCTTGGCCGCCATGAGGGCGAGGGCGGAATGCTCCTCGCCCTGGCTCCCCGTCGAGAGGATCGCCTGCCGCGAGGGCGGCAGCTCCGCCAGCTCCTCGAGCGGGAGGAGGACGCCCTCGGGGACCTTCAGATAGCCCAGCTCTGCGGCGATCCTGACGTTCCCCACCATGCTCATCCCGAGCAGGGCGACCTTGCGCCGGAAGCGGGCGGCGAGGTCGAGCACCTGCTGGATCCGGTGGATGTGGGAGGCGAACGTCGCCAGGATGATCCGCCCCGGCGCCTTCTCGAAGCGCGCGGCCAGTGCCTGGCCCACCTCCGTCTCCGAGCGCGTATGCCCCGCCCGGCCCACGTTCGTCGAGTCGGAGCAGAGGCAGAGGACGCCCCGCTCGCCCAGCTCGGCGAACTTCGTGTAGTCCGGGGTCTCGCCATCAATGGGGCTCGGGTCCAGCTTGAAGTCCCCCGTGTGGACGATGGTCCCCACGGGCGTGTCGATGGCCAGGCCGATCCCGTCGGCGATGGAATGGGTCACGCGGATGGCCTCGATGCGGAACGGCCCCAGGTCGATCACGTCGCGCGGCTTGATGGGGTGGAGGTCCGCCTGCTCCGCGAGGCCGTGCTCGCCGAGCCGGTCCTTCACCAGCGCCAGCGTGAGCGGCGTGCCGTAGATCGGCGCGTTGACCTCCCGCAGCAGGTACGGCAGGGCGCCGATGTGGTCCTCGTGGCCGTGGGTGAGCACCACCCCCCTGAAGGCCGTCCGCTTGGCCAGGAGGTAGGAGAAGTCCGGAATCACCCGGTCGATGCCCAACATCTCGTCGTCCGGGAACATGACGCCGCAGTCGAGTGCGATCAGGTCATCCCCGGACTCCACCAGCATCATGTTGAGCCCGATCTCGCCGAGGCCGCCCAGGGGGATCAGGCGGACGGAGGGCTCGGCGGCGGGGGCGATGAGGTCGGGATCGAGGCTGACATTCACGCGGGCCAAACTCCTATCATTCGAACCCCCTCATCTTACCATCGGGGTTCAAGGGACCGAAGGAATTTAGCCGAGAAAACTCTTCTAGAGAGAGGGTTTCCGCCCGGCGCCCCCCGTCGATGCCGGCCGCCCCCAGCCACTGCCGCGCCGTCGCCACGCTCACGCCGAGCCCGCCCGCCAGGGCGTTGGCCAGGGTCTTCCGGCGCTGGCTGAACGCGGCCTTGACGAGGCGATGAAACCTCTCTTCATCCCCGATGGGCGCGCGCGGGGCCGCCCGGACGCGGAGGTGAAGGACGGCCGAGTCTACCTTCGGCGGCGGGCGGAACGCCCCGGGAGGAATCGCCAGCGCCAGCCGGGCGTCGCAGTAGAGCTGGGTGAGGACGGAGAGGGCCCCGTAGCGCTTGGAACCAGGCCCGGCGGCCACCCGCTCGGCGACTTCCTTCTGGAGCGTGAGGACCATCTCGGACACGGCGGTCCGCGCCGCCACGAGCCGCTCGAGGATCGGCTTCGACACGCTGTACGGGAGATTCCCCACCACGACCACGCGCCCCTCCGGCGCGGGCCTGAGCGCGGGCAGCGTCGAATAGTCGAAGCGGCGGGCGTCGGCCAAGCGCACCTCCACGTGCGTTAGCGCAGCGAGCCGCGCGCGAAGCCCGTGGACGAGCTGCTCGTCCACTTCGAGCGCGAGGAGCCGGCCCGCCCGCTCGGCCAGGAGGAAGGTCAGCGCGCCCTCTCCCGGGCCGATCTCCACGCAGAGGTCCTGCGAGGTCAGGCCGGCGATCTCGACGACGCGCCGGGCGATCCCGGCGTCACGCAGGAAGTGCTGGCCGAGGGCCCGGCGGCGGCCGACGGTGGTCACGCCGGCGCGGCCTGGTGGGCCTGGAGGTCGCCGAGGAGCGCCTGATAGACCTCCCGCACCCGCCGCTCGGTCTGCTCGCGGGGGCCCGAGTTGTCCACCACGTAGTGGGCCTGCTTCACCTTCTCCGCGAGGGGCATCTGGCTCCCGACCTTCTGGCGCGCCTCCGCCTCGGGAATGTCGTCGCGCAGCATGATGCGCCTGACCTGCGTGGCCTCGTCGGCGTACACCACGACCAGGCGGTCCATGGTCTTGGCCCCGCCCGTCTCCACCAGGAGCGCGGCGTCGAAGATCGCGATCCCCTCGAATCCCTCGGTGATGAGCTCGGCCAGGATCGTGGCCTGACGCTGGCGGATCTCGGGATGGGTGAACTCCTCCAGGCGCTTCCGCTTGACCGGGTCCCCGAAGACCACCGCTCCCAGCCTCTTCCGGTCGATCTGTCCTTCCGCGTCGAGGATCTGTTTCCCGAACTCCGCCACGATCTTGGCGTATGCCGGCTCGCCCGGCTCCACCACCTCCCGCGCCAGGAGGTCGGCGTCGATGATGAGGCAGCCCAAGTCGCGGAATATCCGGGAGACCGTGCTCTTCCCGCTCCCGATCCCCCCCGTCAGCCCCACCAGGAGAAACTTGCGCTTCATCTGGGATGTCTCTGCCGTCACACGTCGGCCCAGGTGGGGCCGGTCTTGATGTCCACCTTCAACGGGACGGCGAGGGTCATGGCCCCTTCCATGATCTCATGGGCCAGGGACTCCAGGGGGCGGAGCTCGTCCTCGGGCGCCTCGAAGAGCAGCTCGTCGTGGACCTGGAGGAGCATGCGACTCTTGAGCTTCCGCGTCTCGAGCGCCGCCGCCGTCCTGACCATCGCGATCTTGATCAGGTCGGCGGCCGAGCCCTGGACCGGGGCGTTCATCGCCATGCGCTCGGCCATGCCGCGGAGATTCGGGTTGGTTGACTTGAGGTCGGGCAGGTAGCGGCGGCGGCCCAGGAGCGTGGTGACATAGCCCTTCTCCCTGCCCTCCGCGAGCGTCCCGTCGAGGTACGCCTTCACCTTGGGGTGGCGCAGAAAGTAGTCGTCCAGGTATTGTTGGGCAGCCTTCTGGTCCACCCCCGCAGCCTGGGCCAGGCCGAACGCGGAAATTCCGTACACGACCCCAAACCCGATCCCCTTGGCCACGCGCCGCATCTCGGGCGTGACGGCGCCAGGGGCGACCTTGAACATCTCAACCGCCGTCCGCGCGTGGATGTCATCTCCGCGCCGGAAGGCGTCGATCAGCGCCTCCTCGCCCGAGAGGTGGGCCAGGATCCTCAGTTCGATCTGGGAGTAGTCGGCGGCGAGAAACCGCCAGCCCTCCTCCGGGATGAAAGCCTCGCGAATCCGCCGCGCCAATTCCCCGCGGATCGGAATATTTTGGACGTTTGGATCGCTGGAGCTCAGTCGCCCCGTCGCGGTGACGAGCTGGTTGAAGGAGGTGTGGATCCGGCCCGTCTCGGGATGGATGAGCCCGGGCAGCGCGTCCGCGTAGGTGGACTTGAGCTTGGCGAGCGTCCGGTGCTCGAGGATCTTCTGGGGGAGCGGATGGCCGAGCGCCAGCTGCTCGAGCACGTCGGCGTCGGTCGAGTAGCCGGTCTTCGTCCGTTTCACCGGCGGGAGCTTCAGCTTCTCGAAGAGGATCTGGGCGAGCTGCTTGGGCGAGCCGATGTTGAAGGCCTCGCCGGCCAGGCGGTGGATCTCCCGCGTGAGGTTATCCAGCTCGCGCTCGAGCTCCTTCGCGAACGCTTCCAGGCCCTCCGGTGCCACGCGGATGCCGGTGAGCTCCATCCGCGCGAGAACGGGGACGAGGGGTTGCTCCACGTCCTCGTAGAGGAGCCGGAGCCCCGCGTCCTCCAGGAGGGCGTGGGCGTGCTTCCAGTAGCGCCAGACCCAACGCGCGCGCTCCCCGGCGAGGGCGGCCATGAGCTCCGGCGGGTTGCCGGGGTCGGCGGCCGGGGGCGGGCCCTCGCCGAAGGCCTCGAGACAGAGTTCCTCCAGCGGATAACTGGTCCGGGCCGGGTTCAGGAGATAGGCGGCGACGGCTGAGTCCTCGAAGCGCAGCGGGACCTCGCCGCGTCGGAGTGCCCATTCGAGGAGCAGCTTCACGTCGTGACCGATGACGAGGCGGCCGTCGAGGGGCGGGAGCCGCTCACCCAGCGGGAAGAAGGCGGGGCCGACCTCCGGGTGAAAGAAGGCCAGGCCCCGGAGCGCCGGATCGGGCGGCCCTCCTCCCCCGCACCAATCGAGCGCCAGCGCTGCCGCGGCCGGCAGCGGCCGACAGTACGCCGCGAAGGCCTCGGCGGAGGACAGGAGGGGGACGGGCTCGCGCTCGACCCGCACGGCGGCCTGGGGGATCTGCTTCAAGAGGGTCGAGAACTCCATCTCGGTCCAGAGGGCCCGGAGCCGCTCCCAGTCGGGCTCTTTCCGGCGCAGGGTCTCGAGGTCGAGGGCCAACGGTACCCGCGCGCTCACCGTGGCCAGCTCGCGGGAGAGGAGCACCTGCTTCCGGTTCGTCGCGAGCGTCTCCCTGAGCTTGCCCCCCACGAGCGGGAGGTTCTCCAGGAGCCGCTCCACGCTCCCGAACTGCTTGATCAGCTTGACCGCCGTCTTCTCGCCGACGCCCGGCACGCCGGGGATGTTGTCGATCTGGTCGCCCATCAGCGCCAGGAGGTCGGGGATCTGCGCCGGCTCGACCTCCCACTTCTCCCTCACCCCGGCCTCGTCGAGCACGAGGCGCTCCCCCTTGGCGCTCTGGGAGAGCACCCGCACTTTGGGCCCGACCAGCTGGAGCAGGTCCTTGTCGGCCGTGACGAGGACGACGTCCAGCGGCAGCTCCCGGACGCGGTCCACCAGGGTGCCCAGGATGTCGTCGGCCTCGAAGCCCGGCACCTCCAGCAGCGGGACGCGGAGCCCCTCGAACAGCGCCTTGACGTGGGGGATCTGCTGCGCGAGGTCGTCGGGCATCCCGGGGCGCTGGATCTTGTACGCCTCGAAGGCCTCGTGGCGGAAGGTGGGGCCGGGCGCGTCCCAGGCGACGGCGACGTGGTCGGGCTGCTCCTCGCGCAGGAGCTTCCACAGCATCGTGCTCATGCCGAAGACGGCGTGGGTGGGGACGCCGCGCGAGGTGGAGAGATAGCTGATGGCGTGGTAGGCGCGATAGAGGAGCGAAGGCCCGTCGATCAGATACAGTTTCTCGGAGGGGGGCTCCGCCCCCCTTCCGATACCTCCCCCCGGATTCGGTTGCGCCGGCACAGCCGGCGCTCGAACAGACGCGGGGCCTCTCATGTGCTGGAGACCCGGTCGTAGATGGCGCGAACCTCCTGAGTGCGCCGGGCGTAGTCGGCGAGGAGCTCGGCGCGGCCCGGGTAGTCGAGCGCTCGCGCCAAGCGGCCCGGCATCGGCCCCGCCGCCTCCAGCACGTCGGGGGGACGGGCGGCGAAGAGCCTGAGCCCGGCGGAGATCCGGCGGAGCCAGCCGTAGTGGTCGAGAAGGACCTCGCCGTCGCGCTCCGGAAGAGCGCCTTCCCTCGCGAGAGCCCGGAGCGCCGCGACGGTGTTGGCCCGGCGGACTGCGGGGCGCGCGGCGCCGTGGGCCAGCTGGAGCGCCTGGGCGATGAACTCCACGTCCACCAGCCCGCCGCGGCCGAACTTGACGTGGACCCGCCCGGGGGCTTCTTTCCCCAGCTCGAGCTCCATGCGCTGGCGGACCTCCCGGATCTCCTTCAGCTCGGGGGACGAGAGCCCGCGATCGTACACGAGCGCTCGGAGGAGCCGGCGGACTTCCCTGCCGAGGCGGGGATCGCCCCCGACCAGACGCGCCTTCGTCAGCGTCTGACGCTCCCAGAGGTCCGACCACTCCCGGTAGTACTGCTCGAAGGCCTCGAGGCTCGCGGCGAAGCCGCTCCCCTTGCTCCCCGGACGGAGGCGCAGGTCAACGGGAAAGACCGTCCCCGCGGCGGTGATGTCGCCCAGGATGCTCGCCATGCGCTCCACGGCCCGGTCGTAGAAGTCGTGGGCCTCGATGGGCGCGGGGCCGTCGGTGGCGCCGGCGGCCGCGTACACGACGAAGAGGTCGAGGTCGGAGCCGACGGTGAGCTCGCGCCCGCCGAGCTTCCCCATGGCGACGATGACGGCGGGAATGAAGCGGCCCTCCCCGTCGCGCGGCACGCCGTGCTTGTCCACGTCGGCGCCGACGGCCAGGAGCCAGGCCACGGCCAGCGCCGCCTCGGCGAGGCCCGTCAGCTCGCGCGAGAATCCCTCCACGTCGCTCACGCCTAGGAGCCAGCGCCACGTGATCCCGAGCTCCTCGGCCTGCTTCAAACGACGCAGGCGATCCTTCCGATCCGCGACGCCCAGCGCAGGGGCCAGGACGGGGGCCAGCGCCCGGCGGAAGTCGGGCTTGCGTTTGGGGTTCCTGAATTGCGTCGGATCCGCCAGGCCCGTGAGGAGCTCCGGCTGGGAGAGCAGGAGCTGGGTCAGGAGCTCGCCGCGGGAGCAGAGCTTGACCAGGTTCAGCAGCAGGTCGGAATGATCAGCGAGGAGCTCCAGGTAGCCCGCCCGGGGCCCCATCGCGGAGACGAAGCGCTCGAACTGGTTCAAGCCCTCGTCCGGGTCCGGGCTCTGCCAGAGCGCGTCCAGCAAGACGGAAAAGAGGCGGCGGAGGGCCCGCCGCATGGGCTCGGGGTACGGGACGAGGGGGCGGCCTTCCAGGATCAGGCGGAGATTCTGGCGCGCGCGCTCCGGATCGGCGAAGCCGGTGGCCTTGAGCGCCTGGGTGGACGGGATGCGGACTCGCACCGGCTCTTCGGCGGCGGGGGCCTGGAAAAAGGCGACGAACGCCCGGTGGATGTCGCCGGTGACCTTCCTGTGCTCGGACAGGAACCGCTTCGCCGCAGGCTCGGGGGGGAGCGCGATGCCCATCCGGCGCGCCAGCCGGCCCAGCGGGGCGGGCTCCTCCGGCAGGGTGTGGATCTGAAACTCGTGGAGGATCTGGAGCCGGTGCTCCACCGTGCGGAGGTGAGTGTAGCCGTGGCTCAGGACACCCCCCAGCGCGTGCGGGAGGTAGCCGCGCTCGACCAGGCGGAAGATCGCCCGGAGGGTGTTCCGCTCCCTGAGCCAGGGGTCGTCGCCGGCGTAGAGTAGCTGGAGGGCCTGGACCAGGAACTCGACCTCGCGGATCCCGCCCGTCCCCAGCTTGACGTTCAGGCGCTCGTGGCCCTTGGCCTTGAGCGAGCGGTCGATCTCGCTCTTCATGGCGCGAACCTCGGAGAGGATCCGCCGGTCGATCCCCGGCTGATAGACGTACGGACGGACCAGGTCGAGGAACCGCCGCCCGACGCGCTCGTCGCCCGCGGACAAGCGCGCCTTGATCAGCGCCTGGCGCTCCCAGAGCAGGGCGCGCTCGGCATAGTAGGCGCGGTAGCCGTCCAGCGACAGGATCAGGGCCCCGCTCCGGCCCTCGGGGCGCAGGCGCAGGTCCACGCGGAACGCGTACCCCTCCTCGGTGACGCTCTCGATGGCGGAGACGATCTCGCGGGCCAGCCGCCGGAAGTACTCGCCATTGGGCAGGGCCCCGCCGGGGCCGCCGGAGGTCTCGCCGTCCTCCGAGTACACGAAGATGAGGTCGATGTCGGAGGAGTAGTTGAGCTCCTCGCCGCCGAGCTTGCCCATGCCGATGACGGCGAGCCCGGCCGGCTCTCCCGAGGGCGCCAGGGGGGTCCCGTGCTGGGAGCACAGATCCGCGTCGGCCAGTTTCCAGGCGGCGTCGAGACAGACGTCCGCCAGCCGCGATAGCTCCTCGGTCGTCACGGTCAGGTCGGCGTCCCCGAGAAGGTCGCGGCTCCCGATCCGGAGGAGGTGACGGTACTTGAAGCGGCGGAGGACGTTCCAGCGCGCGGGGGAATGGGTGAACGGCGCCAGGTCCCGGTCCAGTTCCTGGGCCAGGTCGTCCCTGCCCCACTGCCGCATGGCCGAGGGCTCGAGGAGCCAGGGCAGGAACGTGGGGTGACGGCGGAGGGTTTCGGAGAGGAACTGGCTGCCGCCGCCCAGCGTCGCCAGGAGATGGGCCGCTCCCGGATGCACGGCGAGCGTGGTCAGAAAGGTCGATCGCTCGAGGATCGCGCCGAGGCGCTCCAGATTATTGAGCGCCATGTCCGGGTCCGGCGCCCCGGCCAGGGCGCGGAGCAGGCGCGGCAGGCCCGGCGCGAGGAGCTCGGCGTCGCGAGGGGTGGGGGTCAGGCTCTGGAGGTTGGCGAAGGCGGTGAAGGGATCGGCGAAGCCGAGGGCGGCGAGAACGGCCGGTGCGCGGGAGTCGTCGGGTGGCGCCTCGAGGAGCCAGCGACCATCCCCCACGCGGCTCAGCGCCGCCTCAACGCCGTCTCCGGGGGCGGCCGCCCGTCGCCGGTTCAGATGGCCGCCTCTCCGCGCTCGCCGGTCCGGATGCGCAGGCTCTCGCCGATGGGGATGACGAAGACCTTGCCGTCGCCGATGGAGCCGGTCTTGGCCGCGGCGCAGATGGTGCTCACCACTTTCTCCACCAGGGTGTCGGGCACCACCACCTCGACCTTGACCTTGGGCAGGAAATCGATGCTGTACTCCGACCCCCGGTAAAGCTCCGTGTGCCCCTTCTGACGGCCGAAGCCGCGGACCTCGGTGATCGTCATCCCGACGATCCCCAGCTCCGTCAGCGCCTCCTTGACGTCGTCCAGCTTGAACGGCTTGATAACGGCCTCGACTTTCTTCATGGCTCCATCCTCTCAGCGGGCGGCGGCCTTCACGGCTTTCCGGTAGAGCGAGACGTACTCCCGGGCGGAGGCCTCCCAGGAGAAGTCCTCCGCCATGGCGTTGCGCATGAGCCGCTGCCAGAGCCGCGGCTGGCGGAACACGGCGAGCGCCCGGCGCGCGCACTCGAGCAGCGCCTCGTGGGTGAAGGGGGCGAACCCGAATCCGGTCCCCGCCTGCTTCGCGGGATCGAACTCCTTCACGGTGTCCGCCAGCCCGCCGGTCCAGCGGACGAGGGGGATCGTGCCGTACCGGAGGCTGATCAGCTGCCCGAGACCGCACGGCTCGTAGCGCGAGGGCATCAGGAAGCAGTCGGCGCCGCCGTAGATCCGCCGGGCCAGTCCCGCGTCGTAGCCGAGGCGCACCGCGACCCGTCCCGCGTGCTTCGCCGCCGCGTCGCCGAACGCCTGCTCCAGGGCCGGCTCGCCGGAGCCGAGCAGCGCCAGCTGCACGCCCTCGGCCAGGAGCCCGGGGAGCGCGTCGAGGACGAGGGTGAGCCCCTTCTGCTCCACCAGGCGCGTGACCATCCCCACGAGCGGGGCCGGCTCCTGGGCCAGCCCCAGCTCCTCCTGGAGCGCCGCCTTGCAGGCGCGCTTGCCCTTGAGATCGTCAGCCGTGTAGCCCTTCGGGATCTCCCCGTCGCTGGCCGGATTCCAGGCCTCGTAGTCGATCCCGTTGACCACCCCGTGGAGCGCCGCGCTCCGCTCCTGGAGGACCCCCTCGAGGCCGCAGCCGAACTCCGGCGTCTGGATCTCCCGGGCGTACGTCCGGCTCACGGTGGTCAGGAGGTCGCCGAAGACGAGCCCCCCCTTCAGGAAGTTGAGCTTCCCGTAGTACTCGATCCCCGCCGGCGTGAAGAGGTCCCAACCCAGGCCGGTCATCGCCATGTCGTAATGCCAGAAGACGCCCTGGTAGGCCAGGTTGTGAACCGTGAAGAGCGTGGCGATCTTCGCCAGCCCCGGGTCGTCCCGGTAGAGCGTCTCGAGGTACACGGGCACGAGGCCCGCCTGCCAGTCGTTGGCGTGGATCACCTGGGGGATCCAGCCGAGGCGCTTGAGCCCTTCCAGGGCGGCGCGACAGAAGAAGATGAAGCGCTCGCAGTTGTCCCAGTAGTCTCCCTCGCCGGTCCCGTAGAGGCCTTCGCGATCGTAGTACTGGTCCTGGGCCAGGAAGTAGATCGGGATCCCGGCGCCCATCCGCCCCTCGAGGAGCGTGCCTTCCGCGATCCGGCCGGCGATCGGCACCTGGACGCCGGGGACGCGGGGGGCGAGGGATCCCGCGTGACGCTCCACGCCCCGGTACTTCGGCATCAGCACGCGGACGTCGTGGCCGAGACCCGCCAGCGCCTTGGGAAGCGCGCCAGCCACGTCGGCAAGCCCGCCCGTCTTGGCGAAGGGCTCCACTTCAGAGGAGATGAGCAGAATGCGCAGGCGTTGGGGCACGGTGGCCTCCGGGTGGGGGTGCGAGGTCATTATCCCCACCCGGCCTCGCGCTTGTCAACCGTTGAGAGGGTCCGGACCTTGGATCGGGCCCGTGGGACCTCAGACCCGTGTTAGGATCAGACGCGTGAGCCCCGAGGAGACCCCCAAGCCCTCCAACTTCATCCGGGACATGGTCCTGGAAGATCTCCGGACCGGCCGCTTCCCGGGCGTCGTCACGCGCTTTCCGCCCGAGCCGAACGGCTACCTGCACATCGGTCACGCCAAGGCGATCTGCCTGGACTTCGGCCTGGCGCAGGAGTTCGGCGGGCGCTGCCACCTCCGCTTCGACGACACCAACCCGACCAAGGAGAGCCAGGAGTACGTGGACGCGATCATGCGCGACGTGCGCTGGCTCGGCTTCGACTGGGGCGCGCACCTCTACCACGCCAGCGACTACTTCGACCGGCTCTACGAGTGGGCCGTCCAGCTCATCAAGGCCGGCCGCGCCTACGTGGACGATCTCACGGCCGATGAAATGCGCGAGACCCGCGGGACGCTCACCCAGCCCGGCAGCGAGAGCCCGTGCCGCAACCGCTCCGTGGCGGAGAACCTCGCCCTCTTCGAGCGCATGCGCCGGGGCGAATTCCCCGACGGCACCAAGACCCTGCGTGCCAAGATCGACATGACCGCGGGCAACGTGAATCTGCGCGACCCCGTCATGTACCGCATCCGCAAGGCCTCGCACCAGCGCACGGGCGACACGTGGTGCCTCTACCCGATGTACGACTGGGCCCACGGCCAGTCGGACTCGATCGAGGGCATCACGCATTCCCTCTGCACGCTCGAGTACGAAGACCACCGCCCGCTCTACGACTGGTACCTCGACGCCCTCGGCATTTACCATCCGCGGCAGATCGAGTTCGCCCGGCTCAACCTCTCGCACACGGTCATGAGCAAGCGGAAGCTGCTGATGCTGGTGGAGGAGGGCGCGGTGAGCGGCTGGGACGACCCGCGCATGCCGACGCTCGCCGGCCTGCGCCGCCGCGGCTACACGCCCGAGTCCATCCGCGACTTCTGCGAGCGCATCGGTATCGCCAAGGCCGACAACCTCGTGGACGTGGCGCTCCTCGAGCACTGCCTGCGCGAGGACCTGAACAAGCGCGTGCTCCGGCGCATGGCCGTGCTGCGGCCCTTGAAGCTCGTCATCGAGAACTACCCGGAGGGCCAGGTCGAGGAACTGGAGGCCGTCAACAACCCCGAGGATCCGTCGGCGGGCACGCGCCAGGTGCCCTTCTCACGCGTCCTGTACATCGAGCAGGACGACTTCCGCGAGGTCCCGCCGGCCAAGTACTTCCGCCTCTCGCCCGGCGTCGAGGTGCGCCTCCGCTGGGCGTACATCGTCAAGTGCACGGGCGTTACGAAGGATCCGCGCACCGGCGAGATCACCGAGGTGCGCTGCACGTACGACCCGGAGAGCCGCGGTGGCGACGGGCGCGGGCGCAAGGTGAAGGGGACCATCCATTGGGTCTCGGCCGCCCACGCCGTCGACGCCGAGGTCCGTCTCTACGACCACCTATTCAGCGTGCCCAGGCCCGACGAGGCCGAGGACTTCAAGTCCGTCCTCAACCCGGCGTCGCTCGAGGTCCTCAGGGGCTCGAAGCTCGAGCCCTCGCTGAAGGACGCCGCGCCCGAGGCCCGCTTCCAGTTCGAGCGCCAGGGCTACTTCGTCGCCGACCCCAAAGATTCCTCCCCGGGGCGCCTCGTCTTCAACCGCACGGTCGGCCTCCGCGACACGTGGGCCAAGATCGAGAAGGCGTAGGCTCGTTAGCGCGCATTATTCACGAACGGCGATGGCGCGACCGGGCGGGTGGCGCAGGGTGCAGCCCCCACGGGGCCGGGCGCAGTGGGCCCCCCTCGTCCCGTCCGCCGCGCGCAGCGCGGCATTCGGGCGAGTGGGTGACGGAGCCGGACCCACACGTGCGAGGAGATGCGCTTGAGGTTGGTCAGGACGTCCAGGTGGATCTCCGAGGTCTCCAGCGACTCCGCCAGGCCCGCGCGGAGCCGCGCCAGGTGGGACTCGCGCAGGTCCCGCTCCCGCTGGCGGACGATCGGCCGCTGGTCCAGCACCTCCTGGGCCAGGGTCCGATCGTTGGCCGCGACGGCGGCGATGGCGCGCTCCAGGTTCTTCCCCACGAGGGCGTGGAACTCGACAATCTCGGCCTCGCCCGCCCCCGAAAAGCGCCGCCCCTGGTAGAGCTTCTTCCGCGCCAGCTCCATCAGGTTCTTGTCCACGATGTCGCCGATGTTTTCCAGATTCTGGATGACCGTGAGGAGCGCGACCTCCTTCTGGGCGAGGTCGGCCGAAATGGTCTCGCGACCGAGGCGCGTCAGGAAGAGCTTGATCTCGCGCTCCAGGTAGTCCACCTGGTCGTCCCGGCGCTCCACGTCCTCGAGCAGTTCCTGGCTGTCGGAGCGGAAGACCGCCATGGCGTCGCGATACATGCCCTGCACCACGTCGGCCATGCGCAGGGCCTCGCGCGTGGCCTGGCCGATGGCGAGCGCCGGCTGGTCCAGGGAGCGCTCGTCGAGGTAGCGCGTCTTGAAGGGGTTGTCGCCCTCCTCCTCCTCGGGGACGAGGGTAACGATCAGCCGCGCCGCGAGGTTCTGGAACGGCAGGAAGAGCGCGCTGATCCCCACGTTGAAGACGGTGTGGGCGTTGGCGATCTGGCGGCCGACGTCGCCCGCGGTGGTCCCGACCCAGCGCGTGAAGGGGTCGATGAACGGAAGGATCAGGAGCACGCCGAGGATCTTGAAGGCGACATGGGCCGCCGCGACGCGCTTGGCGTCGGGGCGCGCCCCGATAGACGCCATCAACGCCGTCACGCAGGTGCCGACGTTGGCCCCGAGGACGATGGCGACGGCGCTGCCCAGCGGGAGGAGGCCCTCGCCGGCCAGGGTGATCGCGAGCCCGATGGTCGCCGCCGACGAGTGCACGAGGGCGCTGAAGACCGCGGCGGTCAGGATCCCCGCCAGCGGCGTGCCGGCCAGCGTCAGGAGGATCTGCTGGGCGAGGGGGCTCGACTTCATCGGCCCCAGGCCGTCCACCATCACCTTGATCCCCAGGAAGATCAGGCCGAAGCCCAGGAGCGCCGTGCCCAGGTCCTTCACCGCCCGCCGCTTGCCGAGGAAGATGACGCTGAACCCGAGGCCGACCATGAGGAGCGCGTAGTCGGTGATCTTGAAGGCGATGAGCTGGACGGTGAACGTGGTCCCGATGTCGGCGCCCAGGATCACCCCCATGGTCTGGGAGAAGGGGATGAGGCCCGCGGAGACGAAGCCGATCAGCATCACGGTGGTCGCGGAGGAGGACTGGATGATCGCCGTGACCGCCGCCCCCGAGAGGACCGCGGTGAACCGGTTCCGGGTCACGTGGGTGAGGAGATAGCGGAGGCGGCCGCCCGCGGCCCGCTGGAAGCCCTCGCCCACGAGCTGGATCCCGTAGAGCAGGAGGGCCATCCCGCCGAACAGCGCGAGGATCACCACGGCCGCAGCCCCTCGAGATGCGCGGTGTCGTTCACGGTCAAGACCCGCGGCGGGTCCACGACGCTGAGCGAGGCGTTCCCGATGGCCAGCTGCCAGAGGGCGTTGAGGGGGAGGCCCAGGAGATGGCAGAGGTAGACGCTGATCACGCCGCCGTGCGCCACCACCAGCGCTTCCTCGCCGTCCGGGTGGGCCGCGACGATGCGCTCCATGACGGGGAGGATGCGGCCGACCACGTCCGCGATGTGTTCCCCCGCGGGCGGCGGGCAGTCGTACGGGCGCTCCCGCCAGTTCCGGTAGGCGTCGGCTTCCGTCGCCAGGACGTCGTCCACGGTGCGCCCTTCCCACGCCCCCAGGGAGAGCTCCCTCAGTTCGTCCACGAGCGTGACGGCGAGCCCCCGTGCCTTCGCGACCATCTCGGCGGTCTCCCGCGCGCGGCGGAGCGGGCTCGAGTAGACGGTGCCCACCCGGCGCCGGGCCAGCGCCCGCGCCAGGGCCTCCGCCTGCGCGCGCCCCGAGTCGGAGAGGCCGACATCCGTCCGTCCCTGGAAGCGGCGCTCGGCGTTCCAGGCCGACTCGGCATGGCGGGCCAGGATCAACTTCATGCCTTGCCCTCGAGCACCGCGAGGCACTTCCGGAGCCGCGCGAGCGTCTTCTCCCTCCCCAGGAGCGCCGCCACCTGGAAGATCGGCGGGCTCGCGTCCCTTCCCGTCAGCGCGATCCGAGTCAGCTGGGCGAGGTCCACCAGCTTGACCCCCAGCTCGGCGGCCAGCCCGCGGTACAGGGTCTCGAGCGCCTCCGGCTCGAAGGGCTCGTGGGCCGCCAGGCGCTTGAGCAGCAGCGCCAGCCGCGGGACGGCCTCGGGAGTGAAGAACTTCACCCCGGCCTCCCGATCGTAGCCCGCAGGGTCGGCGAAGTAGAACGCGCCCAGCTCGACCATTTCCACGAAGGTCCTCGCCCGCTCCTTCAGGGTCTCCGTCACCCTGCCCAGCCATTGCCGGTCGGCCGGCACCGCCAGCCCGGCGCGCTGGAGGAATGGGACGAGGTCGTTCGCGAGCCGCTCCGCGGGCATCTGCTTCATCCAGTGGTTGCCCAGCCACTCGAGCTTCACCCGGTCGAAGACGGCGCCGGCCGAGCCGATGTGGGCCAGGTCGAAGTGCTGGACCAGCTCCTCGCGAGAGAAGATCTCCTGATCGCCGTGGGACCAGCCGAGGCGCGCCAGGTAGTTCACCATGGCCTCCGGGAGGAACCCCTCCTCCTTGAACGCGAGGACCGACGTCGCGCCGTGGCGCTTGGAGAGCCGGCTCCGGTCCGCGCCCAGGATCATCGGGATGTGGGCGAAGGCCGGGACGGGATAGCCGAGGGCCTGGTAGCAGAGGATCTGCTTGGGCGTGTTGGAGAGGTGATCGTTGCCGCGGATGACGTGGGTGATCTTCATCGTCACGTCGTCCACGACGACGCAGAAGTTGTACGTCGGGCTCCCGTCGGTCCGGACGATGATCCAGTCGTCGAGCTGGCCGTGCTCGAAGACGACCGTGCCGTGGATCAGGTCCTGGACCACGGTCTGCCCCGAGAGCGGGAGCTTCAACCGGAGCGCGTGGGGGACGTCCGCGGGCACGTGGGCCTCCCGGCATTTCCCCGAGTAGCGGAAGGTCTCGCCGCGGGCCTGGGCGGCCTTCCGCTGGGCCTCGAGCTCCTCGGGGGGGCACACGCAGCGATAGGCGCGGCCCTCGGCCAGGAGGCGCTCGGCGTGGGCCCTGTAGATCTCCAGCCGCTCCGTCTGGCGGTAGCCGGCGGCCGGCGGCCCCTCGTCCCAGTCGAGCCCGAGCCAGCGCAGGGCCTCGACGATGGAGGCGATGAACTCCTCCGTGGAGCGCGAGCGGTCCGTGTCCTCGACGCGGAGGATGAAGACGCCGCGGTGGCGCCGCGCGAACAGCCAGTTGAAGAGCGCCGTGCGGGCGCCCCCGACGTGGAGGTGGCCCGTCGGGCTCGGCGCGAAGCGGACCCTGACCGGCTCGGCCATCGTTCAATAGCCCTCGAAGAGCCGGCCCCAGCCGGTCTCGCCGAAGGCGCGGATGCGCGCGCGCCCGATCGTGGGATACCACAGCCAATCGTGGTAGACGTTGGAGGCGAACGGCGCCCAGACCATGAGGGGGGAGTGGAGGAGGAGCTTCTTCAGCGGGCGGAGCGGACCCCGCCGGATCAGCTGATCGCCCCAGATCACCAGGCTGCGCCGCGTCTCGCAGCCCATGCTGACGCCGGAGACGTCGTCCCCCACGATCTCGATCTCGCGTGGGTCCCCGACTCCCAGGCCCCGCTCGTGGCACATCCGTAGATACGGAATGGCCAGCGGATCGAAGCCCATGATCTTCGCCGCGATGGCGTCGATGGCCACCTGGTCGGCGGAAGCCAGGATGAGGTTCCCCTCGCGGGGGATCATCGTGCGCGGGCCCGCGCCGTCGCCCACCACGGTGCCATCCATCACCGCGAAGACGCCCGGATGGAGCTCCTTCTGCATGTACATCAGGTCCACCAGCACCTCGTGGATGTGCTCGTGGGCGTAGTGGCGGACTTCTTTCAGCAGCCCGCCGAAGGCGTTCTTGATCGCGCCGGTGGTCTGCGAATGCCCGTGCGTCTTCATCGTGCACGCGTGGCAGATGTTTTTCCCCACATACGTCTTCGGGATCTCGATTCCCTTGGGGAAGATCTCGTTCAGCTTCAGGAGGGGCGAGTTGAACTCGTGGCGGACCCACTCGACCTCCGTGAGCGGGATGAAGGGCAGGCCGTAACGCTCAAGCACGGGCATCCACTTGTTGTTGACGGCGCCCTTGCGCGGATCGGTGACGACGGTTCGGTTCTCCACCGCGAACAGGCGCCGCTGATCGTAGCCGTCCTCGAAGAAGGTGTTCAGGACGCCTTCGAGCTGCCACGGCTGGGTGGAGCAGGCCGGGAAGTACTTCGTCCAGGAGAGGTTCAGCTTGAGCAGGCAATCCTGGTCGCGCGGGAGGACCTGGTCGTACTTCGCCAGGCGCATGAGCCGGCCGTAGTCCGCCAGCACCGTTTCCGGCCGCGTCCTCAGCACCGCCACCTGCGCCCGCATGGACCCCCAAAACCCCCTTTAAAATTAGACGATTATTTTAGCACGATGAGCCGCGATCATCCGAGTTGGGCCGGAAGGTAGAGGATCAGCAGGACGACGACGATCCAGAGGAGCGTGTTCACCAGCAAGGCGCGGTCGGAGAGGAACAGCTCCGAGGGGTTGCCGCCGAGCTGGCGGCGGTAGAGGAGGTAGAGGTAGCGGAAGATCCCGTAGAGGACGAAGGGGAGCGTGAGCGGCAGGAGCCGCGTGTGGAACCTGGCCACGGTCTCCGCCGACATCGTATACAGCGCGTACGCGGTCACGGTCGACGCCGTCACCACCGCGATCATCTGGTCCAGGAGGCCGGCGCTGTATTCCGCCAGGATGGGCCGGTGGTCGGCGGCCACCCCTTCCAGCGTGAGCAGCTCGTGCCGCCGCTTGCCCAGGGCGAGGAAGAGCGCCAGCAGGATGGTGCAGATCAGGAGCCACCCCGAGATCTCCACGTCGACCACGACCGCGCCGGCGACGGCGCGCAGGACAAAGCCCACCGACACGGTCAGGGCGTCCACGATCACCACGCGCTTGAGCCCCGCCGAGTAGGCGACGAGCAGGACGACATAGCCCAGCGCCACCCAGCCGAAGAGCGGGGAGAGAAGGAACGAGAGGGCCAGACTCACCAGAAGAATGGTCGCCCCGACCCAGAGCGCGACCCGCCGCGAGAGGGCGCCGGAGGCCACCGGGCGCGGGCGCTTGGTGGGGTGGAGGCGGTCCTTGTCATAGTCGGCGACATCGTTGAGCAGGTAGATCCCTCCCGAGAGAGCGCAGAAGAGGACGAAGGCGGCCAGCGCGAGCCCGAGGAGCGGCGTGAAGAGATTCTGGGAGAAGATGACGCCCGCGAGGACGAAGAGGTTCTTCACCCACTGGCGGGGGCGGAGCGAGATCCAGACCGCCCGCGCCAGTCCCACCGGATCCCCTAGAGACGGATGATGTTGGGCCGAGGGCCCAGAGATCCCGTCGCGTTACGCGTGTCCACCACCAGCGGGGCTTCGCCGCCGACGCGCGCCATGTCGAACGCCGGATGGTTCGTCAGGATAAGCACGAGATTCTGGGAGCCGAAGTTCGCGCTCTCCCAGGGGACGGCCGTCAGCCGGCGCGAGCCGACGGCGAGCCGAGGGACGTAGGGATCCACGTAGGCGACCTCGGCGCCCCGGGCCAGCAGGGCTTCCAGGATCTCGATCGCCGGCGAATCGCGCACGTCGCCGACTCCCGCCTTGTACGCCACGCCGAGCGCCAGGATCTTCGCCCCGCGCACCGCACGGCCCTTCTCGTTCAGCGCATCGGTCACCATCTGGACGACGTAGGCGGGCATCTGGCGGTTGATCTCGTCGGCGAAGGCGATGAACTTGGGCTCGTAGCCCAAGAGGCGCGTGCGCCAGGAGAGATAGTGGGGGTCCGAGGGGAGGCAGTGGCCGCCGATGCCGGGGCCGGGGTAGAACGGCATGAAGCCGAAGGGCTTGGTGGCGGCGGCCTCGATGATTTCCCACACCGACAGGCCGAGCCGCCGGCACATGATGGCCAGCTCGTTGACGAGCGCGATGTTGACGCTCCGGAAGATGTTTTCGAAGAGCTTGACCATCTCGGCCGTCTGGGGCCCGGAGACGGGCACGACCCGGTCGATGATCTGGCCATAGAGGACGCGGGTCAGCTCCGAGCAGGCCGGCGTGACCCCGCCCACGAGCTTTGGGATGGCCCGCAGGTCGAAGCGCTTATTGCCGGGGTCGATGCGCTCGGGGGAGAAGGCCAGGAAGAATTCCTCGCCGACCCTGAGGCCGCGGGCCCTGAAGCGCGGCAGGAGTACTTCTTCCGTCGTCCCGGGGTACGTCGTCGACTCCAGCACCACGAGCTGGCCGGGGCGCAGGATGGCCGCCACGGCGTCGGCGGCGGCCACGATGAAGGAGATATCGGGCTCACGGGATTTTCCGAGGGGCGTCGGCACGCAGATGATGATGGCATCCGCCTCGCTCAGCGCCGACGGCTCCGCCGTGATGCTGAGGCGCCCGGCAGCGACGAGGGTGGCGAGGTCATCGCTCCCCACGTCCTCCACGAAGCTGTCTCCGGCCTTGAGGCGCGCCACCCGCTCCCGGTCCACGTCCACCCCCAGGACCGAGAAGCCGGCCTTGCCGAAGGCGACGGCGAGCGGGAGACCCACATAGCCGAGGCCGATGACGCCGACCCGCGCCGCGCGCTGCTCCAGGACCTGCCTCAGTCTCTCGCTATGTCTGCTCATCGCTCTCATTCTACTCGATCTGGGTCAGCGCCTGCCGTACGGCGTGCGCGACGGCGTCGATCTCGGCGTCCGTGAGCTCCGGGAAGCACGGCAGCGACAGGACCTCGCGCGAGGCCTGCCAGGCGCGCGGACACTCCGCCTCCGTCGGGCCCGCTCCTCCGCTCCGGAAGAGCGGCTGCCCCGGGATCGGCAGCGGGTAGTGCAGCGCCGTGCCGACTCCCAGCTCCGAAAGCGCCTTCGCGAGGGCATCCCGCTTCGGCGACCGGACTGTGTAGTGATGGTAGACGTGGAGGGCCGGCGGCCGCTCCCGGGGCAGCGCCAGCGGAAGTCCGGCGAGCAGGGTGGAATACCGGGCCGCGAGCCGGCGCCGCGCCGCCGTCCAGCCCGGCAGGCGGCGGAGCTTCACCCGGAGCAGCGCGGCCTGGAGCTCGTCCAGGCGGCTCGAGTACCCGAGCTCGGCGTGCTGGTACTTCTCCCGGGAGCCGTGATCCCTGAGCCGCCGGACGCGCTCGGCCAGCTCTTCGCGATCCGTCAAGACCATGCCGGCGTCCCCGCAGGCGCCCAGGTTCTTCGTCGGGTAGAACGACAGGCAGGTCAGATCGCCGAAGCTCCCGACGGGGCGGCCGGCGTAGGCGGCGCCGATGGCCTGGGCGGCGTCCTCCACGACCGCAAGCCCGCGGCGCCGGGCGATCGCCATCAACGGGTCCATGTCGGCGGGATGGCCGTAGAGGTGGACGGCGATGACGGCCCGGGTGCGCGGCGTGATGGCCCGCTCCACCTGGGCCGGATCCAGGGCGAACGTGTCCGCCTCGATATCGACGAAGACCGGGCGCGCGCCCGCGTGGAGCACGGCGGAGGCGGAGGCGACGAAGGAGAAGGCGGAGGTGAGGACTTCGTCGCCGGGCCCCACATCCAGCGCGCGGAGCGCCAGGTGCAGGGCGTCGGTGCCCGAGGCGACGCCGACCCCGTGGCGCACCCCGCAGAGCGCGGCGATCTCCACCTCCAGGGCCCTCCCCTCGGGGCCGAGGATGAAGCGGCCCGAGGTCAGGACGCGCTCGGCGGCGGCGAGCAGCTCCGCCCCGAGTGCCGCGTGCTGGCGGGTCAGGTCGATCTGCGGGATCATTGCCCGGCCCGGCTGCCGACCTGGCCGATGCCCAGGAGGTTCACGGAGAAGTTCACCTCATCCTCGCTCACCCCCACGCCCTTCGCGCCCCGGTTGATGTACGTGACACTGAGGGCCGCGCACTGGCAGCGCACATCCACGCCGACGCGGGACTCCACGTTGGTTCCGGTCTTGACGTCATAGTTGGTGGAAGCCCGCACGTCCAGGTAGCGCGAAAGTTTGGCCAGGATCTCCCCTCGGACGAACTCGACCTTCGCCCGGTCGTCAAAGCGGGTGCCGACGGTGGCCGTGACATCCCACAGGGACGCCGAGATGTCGCTGTTCACGCTCCGGAAGCCCAGGCCGTACACGTCATAGCGGGCATCGCCCCGGAAGCGGAAGTGGTTGTTCGGCTCGACGGTGAGGTCGCCGGCGAGATCGCTGAATGGCTGGACGGACGAAGGGTTCAGGTTATACGTCTGGGCCAACACGAAACGGACCAGCTCCCACCGCACCGCCTCCTGGCCGACTGCCGCCACGGTCTTCGCGTTGAGCCGGTTGGTCAGCGAGTAGGTGAGCCGCGTGACCCTCCCGATGCGGTCGATTCCCAGTTCCGCCAGGGGGGCTGCCAGCGGGTTCACCAAGTCCCCCCCGGGCTCCCACTGGGGAAGGTTCTTCTGGTTCACGCCGCGGATCCCGGTGAAGTTCACCCGGGGTTCCACCAAGTGCTGGAGCCGATCGATTCCGCCGAGCCCGCCCACATCGTAGATCCGTGTCGCGCGCGCTTCGAGGTCGGCCCCGGCTTCCGCCTGGGCGCGAACGCGCGAGGCGTCCTCGGTGACCTCCACCTCGATGCCCCCATTGCCGGTCACGCGCTTGCCAACCACCTCCCGATCGTAGTAGGTCGCGCGACCACCCACGAACGGGGTCAGGGCGAAATAGCCGCCGACCGAGAGCGGCAGGAACACCCGCGGGTGGAGGTCCAGCCGCCGGCCCTCGGATCCCACGTAGCGCTGGAAGTTGGTGAAGCTCGACTCGGTCTCGAACAGCAGCCACTGCGCCCCCGGGATCGGCTGCCTCACGCTCTGGAGCCGAATCTCGGGGAGGCGCTGGAGCTCCACCGGCCGCTCCACGGTGAGGTCCTGATACCAGAACGCTCGTCCCACCAGATTCCAGGAGTCTCCGCTGTAGGTGGCGAAAACGTCGGACTCGGCCCGCTGCTGGCTCCGCTCGCGCAGCCGGTCGCCGTACTCCCGGTAGAACCGGTCGTCGGTGACCATGTCGAGGTCCGTCTTGAAGGACAGGCGCGGCGAGATCTGCCAGGCGTGCTTCCAGAGGACGTTGCCGCGGTTCTCGGGATCGTCCCCCCTCTCCCGCTCGTCCCGCTCCGTCTCCCGGATGAAGAACCCCTGGGCGATGCCGCGGTTGGTCTCCGAGAGGATGTAGCGGTACTCGCCGCCCGCGCCGACGCCGCGCCTGGAGTAGGGCTCGAGCGAGATCGTGGCGTCCTGGCTGTCGCTGATGGCCCAGTAGTAGGGGATCCTCGCGAAGAGCCCCCGCCGGCTGGAGCTGCCGAAGGTCGGGAAGAGAAACCCGCTCTGCCGCTCGCGGCGGAGCGCCGCGGCGAAGAAGGGCACCCAGGGAACCAGGGGGACCTTGCCGACCCAGAAGGAGGCGTCGCGCCCGACGAGGTAGTCGTCGAGGTCGGCGGTCGCCCGGCCCACCCGGAACGACCAGAGGGGCGGATCCCCCTCACAGGTGGTGAAGACGCCGCGCCGGATGTTGTAGACGCCTTCCCCGACGCGTTCCATCCGCTCGCCGGAGAGGCGGTAGTAAGGGGCCGAGAAGGCGGAGCCGTTGTACACCACGCCGGTGCCGGTCTTGAGGTTGTAGTCGATCCGATCGCCCAGGAGGCGGTCCTGCCCGTCGTAGAAGATCACCTTGCCCTGGGCGACCGCCTCGCCCGTCTCCCGGTTGATCTCCACCCGGTCCGCCGTGAGGCGGCTCGACCCCCGGGTGATCTCCACGTTGCCGACGCCGATCAGCAGATTCCCCACCTGGTCCATCTGGTCGGCCAGGATGCTGACGTCCCCCTCCCCCGCCGGCACCCTCACCGGGGCCTGGGCCAGGGCGGAAGTGGTCAAGACAAGGCAGGCGAAACCCAGCGCCAGCCCGGTGGCGATTCGCATCATAGAGTGTCTCGTGAGTGCCTATGAAAAAAGGGATTCTACCCTATCACTCCCCCTTTCGATTTCGCAAGGAATATCGCCCCCGCCGTGCCGCGCAGCGAGGACTTCGGCCACGGTGAAGAGAGAGCCGGTCACACAAATAATGGGGGTCACCGGAGGGGACAGGGCGAGGGCTAGGGCTTGGGAAACCGACGGCACCACGTCCACGCGCACCTCCGTGGGCGGCAAGAGGGCTCGCAGCTCCTCCGGCGGGGTGGCCCGGGGGTTGGCGGAGGCCGTGAGGATGAACCGGGCGGCGACGGGGGCGAGCGCTTTGAGGATGCCGGCGCGATCTTTGTCCGCTGAAATCCCGACGATCAGGGTCGTGGGCCGGTCACCGAACGCGTCCGTGAGCGAGGCCGCCAGGGCCTGGGCGCCGGCGGGGTTGTGGGCACCGTCCAGGACCAGCCACGGGTCGCGGCCGATGACCTCGAAGCGCCCCGGCCAGCGGACGCGCCCGAGGCCCTGGCGAATCTGCGCATCGGAGACGCGGATGCCGGCGGCGGCGAGCGCCTTCACGGCCGCGACGGCCAGCAGCGCGTTCTGGAGCTGGAAGTTTCCGCCGAGCGGCAGGACGAGATCGTCGAGGCTCCAGCCCGGGCCCGCGAGCCTAAGCCGCTGGCCCGATAAATCCCGCGAACGGAGCGTCGCGAACAGGTCGCGCCCTTCGAGCCAGAGCGGGACCCCGGCCTCCGCCGCGCGCCGGCGGAGGATGTCCGCGACGACCTCGGCCTGCGCCGCCGCCACGGCCATGCCGCTCCGGAGGATCGCGGCCTTTTCTCGGGCGATTTCCTCCAGGCTCCAGCCGAGAAACGCCTGGTGGTCGTAATCCACGTGGGAGATCACGGAGAGGAGGGGGCGCCCGACCGTCGTCGCGTCGAGCCGCCCCCCCATTCCGACCTCGAGCACCGCCAGCTCCACGTCCTGCCGCGCGAAGGAGGCGAGCGCCAGGGCGGTGACCGCCTCGAACACGGTGGGCGCGACGCGCTCGACGAGGGGCCAGAGCTCCTCCACCCCGTCCACCACGGCCTCCTGGGAGATCGCGCGGCCGTCGATCCGGATGCGCTCGCGGAAGGAGCAGAGATGGGGCGAGGTATAGAGCCCCACCCTGAGGCCGGCGGACTTCAGCATGGAGGCCGCCATGACGGCGACAGAGCCCTTGCCGTTCGTTCCCCCGACCTGGACGATCCGGAGCCGCCGCTCGGGATGACCGAGCGCGTCGAGCAGCGCCTCGATCCGCTCCAGCCCGGGACGCATCCCCGCCTGCTCTCCTCCTCGGAGGGAGAGAAGCCTGCCGACGGCCTCGGGGTAGGTCATGGGACGGGGAGCGACGGACGATCGGCGAAGAAGGCGAGGAGGCGGCGGAGCGTCTCCTTGAGATCGCGGCGCTCGACCACCCGATCCAGCTGGCCGTGCTCGAGCAGGAACTCCGAGCGCTGGAAGCCCTCCGGAAGCGGCTGTCGGATCGTCTCGGCGATGACGCGCGGCCCGGCGAAGCCGATCAGCGCGCGCGGCTCAGCCAGGATGACATCCCCGAGCATGGCGAAGCTGGCGGTGACGCCGCCGGTGGTGGGATCGGTGAGGATCGAGATGAAGGGAAGCCGTTCCGCGCCCAGGCGCTGGAGGGCCGCGGCGGTCTTGGCCATCTGCATGAGCGAGAGGATCCCCTCCTGCATCCGGGCGCCGCCGGAGGCGGAGAGGATGACGAGCGGCGCGCGCTTGACGATGGCCAGCTCGATGGCGCGCGTGATCTTCTCGCCCACCACCGAGGCCATGCTCCCGCCCATGAAATCGAACTCGAAGACGCAGAGGACGGTGGGGACGCCGCCGATGCGGGCGAGGCCGGAGATGACCGCCTCCTCGAGGCCGGTCTTCTCTTTGGCGGACCTGAGGCGATCGCGGTAGCGCTTGGTGTCCTTGAAGCCGAGGGGGTCCTGGGAGGCGAGCCCCGCGTCCCGCTCTTCGAAGGAGCCCTCGTCGATCAGCAAGGCCAGGCGCTCGCGGGCGCCGATGCGGAAGGGATAGCGGCACTTCGGGCAGACCCGCCCGGCGCGCTCCACTTCGGCCCGGTAGACGATCTCCTTGCAGGAGTCGCACTTGATCCAGAGCCCCTCGGCGATGACGACCTTGCGGGGGCGCTCAGCATCTTTGTCGCGCTTCCAGAACCACGCGGCCATCACGCCACCTTCATGCCACGGGCCGGGGCGCCTTCCAGGAACATTCGGACCGGCGCCGGGGATGCCTTCCCGAGCGAGTCCGAGGAGCCGTAGCGGGCCGCGAAGCGCAGGGCGCTGGAGCGCGCTGAGTCCCGCAGGGACGAAGCCTGCCCCCCGCCGCGGGGGGATGGGGGGGCCAGCGGAAGGCGCCCGAGCGAGCCAAGCCCGTCGAGGCGACGAGGTCCGAAGCGAGGGGAGGCGCCCCGGCGGCCGGTCATGGCTGGCTCCGGAGGGGGGCCTTGAGGGCGGCGATGAAGGCGCCCACTTCGGGGACGAGGCGGTCGGAGGTCGCGCGGGCCTCGACCAGCCGCACGATAGCCGAGCCCACGATCACCCCATCGGCGTGGGGGGCCATAGCGGCAACCTGCTCGGGCGTGGAGATCCCGAACCCCACGCAGACCGGCTTCGTCGTCACCGCTCGGAGCTGGCGGCGGTTCTCGGCGAGATCCGGCGGGAGGGTCGCGCGGGCCCCCGTCACTCCCGTCAGCGACACGAAGTAGATGAAGCCGCGGCTCTTCCGCGCGATCAGGCGGACGCGCTCGGGGGGCGAGGTGGGGGCGACTAGGTGGATCAGGTCGAGCCCTGCCGCCCGCGCGTCCGCGGCCAGTGGCCCCGCCTCCTCGGGCGGGAGGTCGGCCACGATCACGCCGTCCACGCCCGCCTCCACCGCGCCATGGGTAAACGCCTTGAGGCCAAAGGCGTGGACGGGGTTGTAGTACGTGAGGAGAACGATCGGAATGGTGATCGCCCCCTGCACCGCTCGCGCCAGCTCGAGCACGCGCGCCAGGCTGACGCCGGCGGCCAGGGCGCGCTGGGAGGCGCGCTGGATCACGGGGCCGTCGGCCAGCGGGTCCGAGAAGGGCACGCCGAGCTCGACCAGATCGGCCCCGCCCCGCGCCGCCTCGAGGACGAGCTGCCGCGTGATGTCGAGGGAAGGATCGCCCGCGGTGAAATACGGAATCAGCGCGCGCGCGCCGCGGCGGCGGAGCCCCGCAAAGGTCCGGGCCAGCCTGCTCACCGAAGGCGCGGCTCCGCGCTCGTTCGAGCGCCGGAGCCCTCCTCCGAGGAGACTACCTGGACGTCCTTGTCGCCGCGCCCGGAGAGGCCGATCACGATCACCCGCTCCCGCCCGAGCGTCGGCGCCAAGCGCATCGCGTGGGCCACGGCGTGGGCGGACTCGAGGGCCGGCATGATCCCTTCCAGGCGGGCCAGCGCCTGGAAGGCCGCGAGCGCCTCGGCGTCGGTGGCGGAGGCGTACTCGAAACGGCCCGCTTCCTTATAGTAGCTGTGCTCGGGGCCGACCCCAGGGTAATCGAGCCCGGCCGAGATGGAGTGCGCGGTCGCAATCTGGCCGTCGTCGTTCTGGAGCACGTAGGACATGCTCCCGTGGAGCACCCCGACCGAGCCGGCCGACAGGGAAGCACCGTGACGGCCCGAGCCCAGACCGTGGCCCGCCGCTTCCACTCCGACGATTCGCACCGCGGCGTCCCCGATAAACGGGTAAAACAAACCAATGGCGTTGGAGCCGCCGCCGACGCAGGCCACCACGTAGTCGGGCAAGCGTCCCGCGCCTTCCCGGAGCTGCCGTTTCGTCTCCTCCCCGATGACGCGGTGGAAGTCCCTCACCATCATGGGATAGGGGTGAGGCCCAAGCGCCGAGCCGAGAAGGTAGTACGTCGTGCGCACGTTGGTGACCCAGTCGCGGAGGGCCTCGTTGATCGCGTCCTTCAGGGTCCGGCTCCCCGCCTCCACGGGGATCACCGTGGCGCCGAGGAGGCGCATCCGGAAGACGTTCAGCGACTGCCGCTCGACGTCCTCGCCTCCCATGTACACCTCACACTGGAGCCCCAGGAGCGCCGCGGCCGTCGCGGTGGCCACGCCGTGCTGGCCCGCTCCCGTCTCGGCGATCACCCGGCGCTTGCCCATGCGCTCCGCGAGCAGCCCTTGGCCAAGCACGTTGTTGATCTTGTGGGCGCCCGTGTGGCAGAGGTCCTCGCGCTTCAGGTAGATCTGCGCGCCGCCGCAGTGCTCCGTGAGCCGCCGGGCGAAGTACAGCGGCGTCGGGCGGCCCGCGTAGTCCACGAGGAGCGTTCTGAGGCGTCCCTGAAATTGCGGGTCGCGCCTGGCGGCGCGGTAGGCCTGCTCGAGCTCGATGAGCGGGGCCATCAGCGTCTCGGGGACGAACCGCCCGCCGAAGCGGCCGAAGTGACCGTTCCGATCCGGCAGGCGCGGGGCGCGCTTGGAGAGCGTCCTCATCGGGCCCCCCTGGCCTCGGCGATGAAGCGCCGCACCTTGTCCGGGTCCTTCTTCCCCGGCTCGGCTTCCACGCCCGAGTTCACATCCACCGCGTACGGCCGGACGACGGCCACGGCCCGCGCCACGTTGTCGGGCGTCAGCCCGCCGGACAGGATCAGGTGGAGACGGAGGTGGGCGCGGCCGAGCGCCAGCATCCGGGCGAGCCCCCACTCGATCGGCTCGCGCGCCTCGCCCTCGCTCCACTTGGCCGCGGTGTCGAGGAGGACGGCGGCGGCGATCCCGCGATACCGCGCCACCTGGGCGAGCCAGCCCACCCGGTACTCGGGCAGGCCCTCGATCGTCGAGGCCGGGGGGAGCTTGATGGTCTTGATGACCGGCAGGTCATAGCCGGCCATGGCCTCGGGCGCCTCGTCGCCGTGGAACTGGAGCGCCCGGAGGCCGCACGCCTCGGCCACCGCCTTCACGTGGCCGCTCGGGTGATCCCAGAAGACCCCCACGGGCGTCACGAAGGGCGGGAGATCGTGGATGATCGGCGCCGCCTCCTCCGGGGTGACGAAGCGCGGGGTGTTCTCGACGAAGATGAAGCCGAGGGCGTCGGCGCCGGCCTCGACGGCCAGCCGCGCGTCGTCCGCGTTCGTGATCCCGCAGATCTTCACCTTCACCATGTCTTTCCCGCGTGGTAAGGGGGGACGCTCCCCGAGCAACTCACGCGGGAGGCTCCAGGAGGGCGAGCTCGCGGACTTTGGCGGCGACGTCGGCGGCGGTCACGAGGGCCTCGCCCACCAGCACGGCGTGGGCGCCGGCGGCGACGACCCGCTCCACGTCGGCCCGAGTGAACAGGCCGCTCTCGCTGACCACCGCCGGGCCGGGTGGGACCCGCGGGAGCAGCTCCAACGAGGTCTCCACGCGTGTCTCGAGGGTCTGGAGGTCGCGATTGTTGATCCCGATGATCGAGGCGTCGAGGGCCAGCGCCCGATCCAGCTCGGGCGCCGTGTGAACCTCCACGAGCGCGCCCACGCCCACGCCCTTGGTAGCCTGCAGCAGATCCCGGAGCTCGAGTCGCTCGAGCGCGGCCACGATCAGGAGGACGCCGTCGGCCCCCAGGGCGCGCGCCTCCCAGAGCTGGTACTCGTCCAGGAGGAAATCCTTTCGGAGCAAGGGGAGATCCACGGCCGCGCGAACCTGCTCCAGATGCTCGGGGGCGCCGTGGAAGTACTGGGCGTCGGTGAGGACGGAGAGGGCCGAGGCGCCCGCGGCGGCGTACGTCCGGGCCAGCGCCACCGGATCGAACGACGCGCTGAGCACCCCCCGGGAGGGCGAGGCTTTCTTGACCTCGGCGATCAGCCGGACGCGCGCCGGCGGCCGGGGCTGGAGCGCCGCCCTGAAGTCCCGCGCGGGAGGGAGCCGCTTGCCGCGCCCCTCCAGCTCGCTTCGCGATATCTCCCGCTTGCGCCGGACGACCTCGGCGCGCTTGTCCCGGACGATCTGGTCGAGCAGGCCCATGACACGGCTCAGTAGTCGCGCCGGGGACCCAGGCTGGGGTCCACGGTGAGCTCGACCCGCCGGAGCTGCTCCAGGACGGAGTCGCGGATCGTGCGGGGGGGCGGCAGGCCCCTGACGAGCCGTCCCTTCGTGATGAGGGGCTTCAGCAGCGCCTCCACGTCGCCGCCGCAGTCGCAGCGCCCGAGCGGCTTGTGGGCGGGGACGACCACGCTCCGGAAGCACGCCCGGCAGCGGTACACCTGCTTGGAGCCGGAGCGCTTCCCGCGCTTCGCCATGGGGGCGCCGTCGATCTCCATGATGTCGAGGGCGAAGGAGAGCACCGGGGCGTTGGCGATCGCCGTTCCGACCCCGTAGGCATCCACCAGCGGGTTGAGCTTGAGGATCTCCTGCTCGTCGATCCCTCCGGAGGCGATGATCTTGACGTGCTCGAACCCCCGGTAGTCCAGCTCCCACCGGACCTCCTCGAGGATCCGGTAAAAATCCCCGCGCCGGGACGACGGCGTGTCCAGCCGCACGGCGTAGAGATCCCGGCCGAGGGCTTCGGCCACCCGGATCGCCTCGAACTTCTCGTCCCCGAGCGTGTCGACGAGCGCCACGCGCCTCACCTTCGGGTCGATGACCTCATGAAACGCCTTGAGAGCCTCCACCGTGTCGCCCACGATCAGCACCAGGGCGTGCGGGATCGTGCCCATGGGGTCGGCATCGATCAGCTCCGCCGCCTTGGTCACCGCCACGCCGTCGCAGCCGCCGACGAAGGCGTTGCGCTCGATCATGGGGGCGAGGGCCGGATGCATGCGCCGCGCCCCGAAGGAGATCACCTGGCGCTCCCCGGCCGCCTTCTTGCAGCGCGCCGCCTTCGTCGCGATCCCCGAGGCCTGGCAGAGGAGCCCGAGGAGCGCGGTTTCGAACTGGGCCCACTCCACGTAGGTCCCCTCGATGGCCAGGACCGGCTCGTCGGCGCCGAAGACGGTCCCCTCGTCCATCGCCCACACGTCCACGGGCAGCCCTTCCAGCAGCGCGGCCGCCTCTTCGATCCCCGCGAGGATTCCCCACCGCCAGTCGCCCAGGGGGAAGCTCTTCAGCCGGATCTCGGCCTTGGCCCGCTTCTGGTCGCCGCGCTGGCGCAGGATCTGCACCGTGCGGGTGAAGTACACATCGTGTACCTCACCGACCTTGATCTCAGCGTCGGTGGCAAGGTGGAAGAAGCGCCTGGAGGGATCTTTCGGCACTACGACACTCCTCCGTCGGGCCCAGAGGTGAGCCCGATTTTCCCAGATGGCTGAGGGAAAGTCAAGGAAACGGCCGCACTTGGGGCCGCGGCGCGCCGCGCGTTCCCCTCAGCGGGAGGGGGGCGGAGCCCCCCTCCGAGGAGGCTCAAGGCGCCACGACCTGGTTGGCAAGGACGCCGATCCGCTCCACCTCGGCCCCGATCCGATCGCCCGCCTGGGCGGTCACGAGGCAGAAGACGCTCTGGTGACGAGCCTCATAGTTTGAGGCTCTTCAGATAGGCGCGGAAGGCCTCGGCGAGATCCGGGCGGGCCAGGGCGAACTCCACCGTGGCCTTGAGGAAGCCGAGCTTGTCGCCGGTGTCGTAGCGCTTCCCCTCGAACTCCACGGCGTAGAGCGGGCGCGCCCGGCGCAGGGCACCGAGGGCGTCGGTGAGCTGGATCTCGCCGCGGGCGTCCGGCCGCGTCTCGGCCAGCACGGGGAAGAGGTCCGGCGTGAGGACGTAGCGGCCGATGATGGCGAGGTCCGAGGGGGCCTCCGAGGCCTGGGGCTTCTCCACAAGATCGAGCACCTCGTAGACGTTGCCCCCGAGGGGCTTGGGACGGATGACCCCGTAGCGGCCGATCTCGGCGCTCGGGACGCGCTCCACGGCCACGACGGGGCCGCCGTAGCGGTCGAAGACCGCCAGGAGCTGGCGCATGCACGGAGTCTGGGCCACGATCAGATCGTCGCCGAGGAACACCGCGAAGGGCTCCTCGCCCACCAGCGCGCGCGCGCAGAGAATGGCGTGGCCGAGGCCGAGGGGCTCCTTCTGGCGCACGTACGTCACCGAGGCCAGCTCGGAGATGGTCTTGATCTCCGCCAGCTCCTCAAACTTGCCCCTATCTTGAAGATAATACTCCAGCTCGAAGGACGCGTCGAAGTGGTCCTCGATGGCCCGCTTGCCGCGGCCGGTAACGATGATGACCTCGGTCAGCCCCGACGCCACGGCCTCCTCCACCACGTACTGGATGGTGGGCTTGTCCACCAGCGGGAGCATCTCCTTGGGCTGGGCCTTGGTGGCCGGGAGGAAGCGGGTCCCGAGCCCCGCCGCGGGAAACACAGCCTTCTTGACGCTCATGGCGCTCATGTCCTCGGCTCCTGCACGACGTGAATGATCTTCTTCGGCTCCCGGATCCCCCCCGCCCTGAACTCCTCCAGGATCCTCCGCCTGAGCTCGTTCTCGATCTCGAACCGCTGGGCCGGGAGCACCTTCACCTGAAGCCGCAGGACGACCTCGGCCTCGCCGAAGCGCACGATCCCCTGGGTCTGCGGCGGCTCGAGGGCCTGGCGCGACTCCTGCGCCCAGCGACGGCCCACGGCCTCGAGGGCCCCGAGGGCGCGGCGCACGTCCTCCTCCCACGCCACGCCGATGTCCACCACCGCGCGGGCCCAGCCGCGGTTGTAGTTGGCGAACTGGGTGAGCTCGCCGTTCGGGACGACGCGGAGCGCCCCGTTGAGCGTCCTGAGCTGCGTCACGCGCAACCCGATCGCCTCCACGGTTCCGACCGTGTTGCCGACCTCGACGACGTCCCCCACGGCGATCAGCCCCTCGAAGAGGAGAAAGAAACCCGTGATCACGTCCTTGATGAGGCTCTGGGCTCCCAGGCCGATGGCGAGACCCACGACGCCCGCCGAGACCAGGATGGCCTGGATGTCGATCCCGACCTCGCGCAGCACCACCACGAGCGCCAGGAAGGCCAGGAGGTAGAGGGCCGCGCTCTTCAGGAGCGGGCCCAGCGTCCGGGCCCGCTGCGCCTTCTGCGAGTAGTCCGCGGCGCCCTCCAGCGGGCGCAGCACGCGGTCGATGAGGTGGCTCACGGCGCGATACGCGATCACCGCCAGGAGCAGTGCCCCCGCGATCGTGACGATCCGCGCCAGGAGGGTCACCCCCGGCCCCTCGAGGCGCAGGAGCTTCGCCAGCCAGCGGCCGAGCGCTTCGGCCAGTGAGTCCATCAGCCCTCTGCCTTGGCCTCGGGGGTCTCATCGAGGCGGGCCACGACGCGCAGCTCGCGGACGGCCCCCAGGGCGACGAAGTAGGTCACGACGGCGGCCACCCCGCCCACGACGGTGGTCCCCACAAACAGCGCCTTGGACACGACGAACAGCAGCTGGAACGACGCGAGGTAGCCCTCCCGGAAGTGGTCGAATGACAGGTACGGGCGGATCAGCGCCGCCAGATCGCCGAGCCCCAAGCCGCGGAGTGACTCGAGTCCCTGCCCCCCGCTCAGGATGAACTCCCCCACCTTCAGCGAGATCCCGTAGACGAACGGTGCGAACCACGGCAGGTTGAGCCAGGCCCCCGTCACCGTCGCCACCTTGTTCACCCGGAGGACGAAGGCGGCCCCCATCGCCAGGAGCGTGTGGAGCCCGTAGAAGGGCGTGCAGCTGATGAAGACTCCGAGGGAGAGACCGAGCGCGATCTTCCAGGGCGCGTCGTCCAGGTGGAGGACCGCCGTGAAACGCCCGGTCAGGCTGCGCCAGGTCCAGAGCATCGCTCACGCGCCCCGCCGGCCCACCGACTCCAGCACCGCCACGATGGAGAGGATGAAGACCGCCTGGACGAGGAGGAGGGTGGCCTCGTGGAGCGCGGCATCCTTCAGGAGGATGGCCGAGAGCCCCAGGGTGAAAGAGATGAAGAAGATCAGGAGCACGCTCTCGGTCTTGCTGAGGCCGAGCGCCGCGAACCGGTGGTGGATGTGGTCCTTGCCCACGTAGGCCAGCCACTCGTGGAGGGTGCGCACCTTGCCCGTGAGGACGCGGTTGACGGCCACGAAGGCAATGTCGAAGAGGGGGACCGCCAGGATCAGGGTGGGTGTGCAGAGGGCGATCAGGGGGTTGTTCCGCGCCCACTCTCCCATGACCGCCAGCCCTGCGAGACTGAAGCCGATGAAGCTGGCGCCCCCGTCCCCGAGGAACACGTGAGCGGCGGCGGCGGGGCGGAAGTTGTACGGCAGGAACCCGAGGCAGGCGCCCAGGAGCGCCGCCGAGAGGAACATGAGGTAGGACTGCCCCGTCTGGAGCGCGGTGACGCTGATGAAGAAGCTCGCGATGGCGCCGAGCCCCGCGGCCAGGCCGTCCATGCCGTCCAGGAACTGGATGGCATTCGTCACCGTGAGGAACCACAGGATGGTCAGGAGGAAGTTGAGCCAGACGGCCCCCGGCCAGTCCTGCGGGATGACCCGGAGGGTGACCCCGTACGCCAGGGCGGCCAGCGCGCCGGCGACCTGGCCCGCGAGCTTCACGACGGCGGGAAGGTTGAACACGTCGTCGAGGATCCCCACGAGCACCACGATCGTGGCGCCCACCGCGACGCCCTTCAGCTCCCGGGAAAAGTTGAAGTTGTAGAGCAGCGTCAGCGCGAAGGCCGCCCACACCGCGGCGCCGCCCAGGAGCGGCGTGGGAACCGCGTGGACTTTCCGCGCGTCGGGCTGGTCCAGGACCCGGAGCCGCAGGGCCGCCGCGCGAACGAGGGGAACGAACAGGAAGGCGAGCGAGAAGGCGAGGACCCCGAGGTACGGCCAGAGGAGCCGAGCCTCCACGGCCCAGCGCTGCACGGGCGGCAGCAGCAGGACGACCGGCAGGACGAGGCGGCTGGCGTAGTAGCCGACCCCGGCGGCCGGAGGGACGAGGTGTGCGGTCGTTGACACAAGGCGGGTCATGAGCGCGGGAGCTCCCCGGCGAGGGCCGCCGCAACCTGCTCGACCTCTCCGTCGGTCAGTGACGGATAGCAGGGGATGGACAGGGACCGCTCCCCCAGGAGGTCCGCCTGGGGGAATCCGCCCGCGCCCAGCGCGCGGTGGAGCGGGCGGAACACGGGACGGCGGCACTGGACGCCGCGCTGCTCGAGGCGCTCGATGAGCCGCTCCAGCGGCCGCTCGACCTGGATCACGAAGCGGTGGTAGACGTGCCGGCCCCGGGAGGCGTCGGGAGGGAACTGGCAGGGCAGGCCGACGAGCAGCCGGCCGTAGGCGGCGGCGATCGTCCGCCGGCGCTGGATGAACTCGGCGAGCCGCCGCAGCTGGGAGCGGCCCAGCGCGGCGCCCAGATTGGTCAGCTTGTAGTTGAAGCGGGGGGTCAGGTCTTCCCGCTCGTCGTACTCCCGGAGGTCGCGAATCCGGGCGAGGAGCGCCGGGTCGCTTCCCGCCACCATCCCGCCCTCGCCCGTGGTGAGCATCTTCGTCGCGTAAAAGGAGAAGACCGCCAGCGCGCCGCGGGTCCCTACGGGCCGTCCGCCGTCCAGGGCGCCGACGGCCTGAGCGCAGTCCTCCACCACCGGCACGCCCATGGCCAGGAAGGCCTCCACGCCGGCCGCGAGGCCAAACGCGTGAGGGAGAATGACTGCCTTCGTCCGGGCGGTGAGCCGGCGCTTGACGTCGTCGGGATCGAGGCCGAGGGTCGCCGGGTCGGCGTCGGCCAGCACCGGCGTCGCTCCCGTGTGTGTGACGGCGTGGTGGAGGGCATCGCACACGTAGGTGGGAATCACCACCTCGGCGCCGGGTCCCACGCCGAGCGCCAGCAGCGCCAGGTGGAGGGCGGCGGTTCCCGAGCTCACGGCCACGGCGTCCCGCTGCCCCGCGAAGGTGGCGATCTCCCGCTCGAAGGCCTCCACTTCCCGACCCTGAGCGATCTGCCCCGAGAGCACCACGCGGGCGACTGCCTCGGCGTCGGCCTCGGAGAGAGTGGGCCGGGAGTGGGGAATCATTTCTCGGCGGGCGGCGCGCGGCGCTAGATCGGCAGGAGCAACCTGACGGATTGAAATGCCTCGGCGTACCTCACCCGCCCCTGGATCCCCCGAAAGTTGGCGCAAGAGACGGCCGACTCCAGGATGGTGAGGTCCTCGATGTTGGTCTTCGCCACCTGGGAGCGGTGGGCTTCCAGGCACGCCAGCTTCTTTCCCAGGACGCGCTGGATGTCCACGTAGCAGTTGGGGGTGAAGTTCTGAGTGGTGGGGACCTCGAAGAAGAGGAAGTTCGGGATGTAGCGCGTCGCGGAGAGCGTGCCCTGGGCCAGGCTGCGGTGGTCCTGGTGGGTATCGTCGAAATAGTTCACGAAGATCATGTCGGGCCGGGCCTGCCTGATGACCTTCTCCAAGACGATGATCAGCTCGCGGTTGAGCGGGACCTCCGTGTCCGCGTAGCCGCCCCAGAAGACCTCCTGGGCGCCGATGATCCGGGCGGACTCCTCCTGCTCCTTCTGCCGCACCTCGGGGTCGCCGCCGTACTCCCCCCGGGAGGCCACGAAGAGGAAGACCTGGTGCCCGGCCCCGGCATAGGCCGACAGGGTGCCGCCGCACCCGTACTCGATGTCGTCGGGATGAGCGCCGATGGCCAGGATGTTCATGGGCAACGGTCAGCCCTGAGTCCCCAGCCCGCCGGACGTGGGTCCGGGCCGACAGCGGATCGCCGAGGGCTGAGCGCCGTTCACGGGGTCACCAGCGGTGTCCAGCGATCCCCCTGGCGGAGGATCTCGAGGCTGGATTCACCGTGGTTCAATAATAAGTCAACTACCGACAGAAATGGAAGAAATTCCCCGTCCAGCTGGGCGTACGTCGGGTGCTGGTATTCCTGGCCGGAAACGGCGACCCGGCCGGCCCGGAACTGCTCCAGGTCCATGTACTGGGCTCCGTCCTGCCCGGCAAGGTAGACGTCGGCGCCGACGGCCCGGCAGAGCTCCAGGAGCCGCCCCGTCGGCTCCGCGCTGGCCGGAGGAAGCTCGGAGGCCCGCACCATCCGGCAGGAGAGCCCCAGGGCGCCGGCCAGGAACCGGGTGACCTCGACGTTCAGATCTGCGAGCAAGCGCCAGGGGCGCCGGAGGAGCTCCGCCAGCTCGCCGAAGTAGCGGGGGAAGTGCGGCGCCCGCGCGTAGTTGACCCGGAGGGCTTCCAGGTGCTTCCGCTGCCAGGGTTGACTCGCGTCGATTTCCACGTCGCGGATCAGCGTGCCCAGGCGCGCCCGGACCGGAACCGTGAGCCACTGGGCGCCGCGCGGCGTCTTGATCCGGTTGCGGTTCTGCCAGCCGTTCTTCTCGTACTGGACCGTGTCGAGGAAGATCCAGCAGTCCGCGGCGGCCAGCTTCGCGAAATGGCCGAGCCACGGCAGATACTGCGGCTGGTGAATGGCCACCTTCACGGCGCCGGCCGGGGCCTGACGAAGATCGGGTTGGTGAGGATCTGGTGCGGCCACGGTCCCCGCACCTCGAGCCGGTAGTAGGCCGGCGCCGCGCCCGGAGGGTCCCGGTGAACGACGCGCAGCGGCGTCTTCCCCATCCACAGCTGGATGATCTGGCCGTTCTTCACGAGGAACGCCCGCACGCCGACCCGGACCTCGAGCGGGGCCGCCGCCCGCGCCTGGAGCGTCTCGCCCGACCGCGCTTCGGCGTCCCCCTGACGGACGCTGAAGGACGGGAGCGCCAGCGCATAGGCCGGCGTGCGGCTGAGGGCGTACATCCGGCCGGCGCTGAAGCTCGACAGGAGGGCGGCTTCACTCTTCTCGCCGACCAGGAAGACCGTCTGGATGTTCTCCACCCGCTTGCCGGCGACATACCCGTGGAAGCCGGACTCGCCCACCGCCCACGGCGGACGGGTCCGCTCGCCGGCGAGATATTTCCCGAGGAGGTAGTCCCACGTGGCGCCCGGGGTGGCGAACCGCGTGGTGTCCTCATAGACGCCCCCGAAGGCGGTGTAGCGGAACGTGCGGACGAGATCGTCGGGGTAGGGGTCGGTCGTCCCCCGAACCCTCAAGCCGAGAAAGCTGGATTCGGAGGCGTCCCGGGCCTCGGGGAAGGACCAGACGGTGACGCCCCCGCGCGCGTGAACCTGATCGATCAGCGCCTGGTACGTCGCCAGATCCGAGTCCGGACGATAGGGGCTCAGAGGGTCCTCGGTGAAGGGAAACGCCTGGAACAGCGCGAGGACGCCGAGGACGACCAGCGGGGCGCCCGGGAGCCAGCCGCGCCGGCGCTCCACGACCGTGAATCCTCCGACCCGCAGCAGGCGCCGCCGCCTGACGAGGATGAGCCAGAGCCCCGGGAGCACTAGCAGCCCGGGGAGGGCCTCCACGAGGGAGCCGACGGTGCGGCGCGCCAGGTGCGGATTGCCCGTGCTGGGGAGCCGCTTGAGGTCCGCGGGGTCGGCGATCCCGAAGACGAGGAGGTTCTTCTGGAGGTCGTGATGCGTCAGGTCGCCCGTGAGGGGGCTTCCCGTCCAGTGGTAGTGGGGAATCACCTCCACCCCGGGCAGGATCAGCATCTCGGGAAAGCGCCGGCGCACCTCCGATACCTGAGCCAGGTAGGCTTCGACGCCGCGGGAGAGCACCGAGGGCTCCTCGTGGACCACGCGTGTGGCCGCCCGGAACGGCCAGAGCCCGTACTCCACGCGGAGGAGGTAATTCTCGGTCAGGAGCACCGCCTCCACGCCGCGGGCCCGGGCCTCCATCACGAGCCGGTCCAGCGGGAGATCGCCGGTGGAGAAGGTGGAATGGACGTGGAGGATGGCCGGCAGAGGCCGCAGCGTCTCCGCCCGCGCTGCCAGGGGCGCAAGCAGCCATACGGCCAGAAGCGCTAGGACGCGCCGGGGCACGGGAGACCTTTCCGGGCGCACAGCTCGCGGTAGAGGCCGAGCAGCCGGGACTCCATCGCCGCCAGGGAGAATTGCTCGGCCCGCCGGCGACCTGCCTCCCCCGCGCGCCGCCGGAGCTCCGCGTCCTTGAGCAACGCGCCCACCGCCCGGGCCAGGGCCGCAGGATCGTCGGGAGGAACGAGACTGCCGGTCTCCCCGTCGGCCACGACCGCCGGGATCCCGCCGACGCGCGTCGCCACGACGGGGAGCCCCAGGGCCATGGCCTCCACCAGGGATTTCCCCAGCCCTTCGTTCCGGGACGGCGCGACGAGCAGGTCGGCGGCGGCGAGGAACGGGGCCACGTGCTCGTGGGCGCCGGCCAGCACCACGCGATCCCCCACCCCGAGGGCGTGGGCCTCGGCTTCGAGCGCCGGGCCATCGGGACCGTCCCCCACGAGGCAGAGCCGCGCCGCCGGTTGCTCCTTCACGATGGCGGGAAGGGCGCGCACGAGCACGTCGAACCCCTTGATCGGCACCATCCGGCCCACGCCGACGAGGAGCAGGCAGTCGGCCGACACGCCGAGGCGGCGGCGCGCTTCCTCGCGGGGCGGCGCCTGGGCCCGCAGCGCGGGCAGGTCCACCCCGCTCGGGATCACGACGAACTGCTCGCGCCGCCCGATCCCCCGTTCGAGGTGCTCCTCCCGCTCCTGCTCGGTCAGGACGACGATGCGGTCGGTCAGGGGCGCGGCAAGGCGTTCCAGCAGGATGAAGAGCGCGGTCAGGGCGCGCCCGTAATACCCGTAAAAAATGTGGCCGTGGGGCGTGTACACCACGAGGGGCGTCCGGGCCAGGCGGGCTGCCAGGCGCCCGAGAAAGCCGGCCTTGGAGGTATGGGTGTGCAGGAGCATGATGCGCTCTCGCCGGAGCAGCCGGAGGATCCGCCAGAGGGCGACCAGGTCCTTCACGGGCGAGATGTCCCTTCGGAGCTCGGGGATCACCTCCACTCGACACCCCCGAGCCCGCGCCTCTTCCACCATCGAAATTTCTCCCTCGTCAACCCCGGTGGCGAGGATCGTGGCAAAGCCCCCGCGGGACGTGGCCAGGACCGAATCGATGATGTCCGAGGCCGTTCCGCCGAGGGTGACGCGCGTGATCAGGTGAAGGACGCTCATCCGGGTGCCAGGCCCATCAGCAGATCCTCGAGCCGGTCCACCGCCGTCTCCCAGTCGTAGCGGGACTCGGCGTAGGCCCGGCAGCGGACGCGGAACGCAGCGTCGCGGCCGAGCGGCGCGACCCTGCGGAGCCCGGCGGCCAGGGCCTCGGCGGAGGTATCGTCGGAGAGGAGCTCCGGGGCCAGCGGCGCGAGGATCTCCGGCGTGGCGCCCACGGGCGTCCCCAGCACCGGGGTCCCGCACGCCAGCGCCTCCACGGTGACGAGGCCGAAGCCCTCCAGGGCGCGCGTCGGAAGGACGAAGCAGTCGGCCGCCTGATAGTAGCGGGGCAATTCGGCCTCGGCGATGTGCCCCGCGAACCTGACGTGGCCGGCGAGGCCCATTCGACCGACTTGGGCCTCGAGGTCGGCCCGGAGCGGGCCCTGCCCGCCGACCACGAGCATCAGCGGGAGGGCGTCGTGAAGCGCGCCCACGGCCTCGACCAGGGCCTCCAGCCCCATGCGCGGGTGGAGGTCCCGCACGGTCAGGAGCAGGAAGCGGTCGGCGGGAAGCCCGAGCGCCCGCCGGACCGCCATCCGGTCCTCGGCCGGGCGGAAGTGGCCGAGGTCCACGCCTCCGGGGATGACGACGACCGGCGGCGTCCCGCGGGAATGGACGGCGGCGAGCTCCCGCCGCATGTATTCGCTCAAGACGACGACGCGATCCGCGCCGCGGAGGGCGATCGCCTCGGTCAGGCGGAGCAGTGCCGCAGCCAGAGGCGCCGCGAGGAGCCGCCATCGCGCGGACGGGTGCTCGGCGCGGAGGCGGTACTCCAGCGACGCCGGAGAGTGGAACAGGTAGATGCGCGGGGCCATGCGCGGCAGGAGACGCCTCACCCCCACCGCCGACAGGGGCTGGTGGAGAATGATCCGATCCCAGGGCCGGCCGGCGAGGGCGTCCCGGTACGCGCGGCGGGCGCCGGCGATGGAGGACCAGAAAAAGGCCGTCGCGTGGGCCCGGCTCACGTCGTAGTGGCGGATTCGTACGCCCGCCACGTCGCTGTCGGCAGGGACGGTTGCTTCCGGCTGACGGCTGAGAACCGTCACCTCGTGACCGCGAGCGGCCAGCCGCCGGCTCTGCTCCCTCAGGACCCGGGAGCCGCCGCCGTGGGGCTCGAGCGGCGAGACATCGGCCACCATCAGGAGCCGGAGCTTAGCCACGGCCCGCTTCCTTCACCGCCGTCGCGAGGAGCGACGGGCCCACGAGCACCCGCCCGCCCGAGCAGGCGGCAACGAGCCGGGTCAGCGCGAAGACGCCGCGCTTCACGGCCTGGAGCGCGCGATCGCCTCCTCGGAGCAGGGTGCGATACGGATCCCCACGGGTCGGCAGGCTGTTGGCCACCTCGATCGCCTCGAACCCCGCCCGCTCGAGGGTCTGACGGAGCGTCCGGGCGCTGAAGCTGACCTGGCTGAAAAAGTACTGCCGGTCCAGCGCCGCCGCCACGCGCGGCCACCGCCGGAGCAGGCGGCTCGCCCGGTACAGGGCGGCATGCGGAGCCAGGTTGACCACGCGGGCGACGAAGACCCCTCCGGGGGCCAGGACCCGGTGAGCCGCGCGGGCCTGCTCCACCGGGTCGGGAACGAAGTCCAGGACGTTCCAGAGGGTGACGAGATCGAAGGACGACTCCGGGAGGTCCAGGGTGGTCAGCGACCCCAGGTGGACCGGCAGCCCCGCCTTCCGCGCCCCCTCGACGCCCGCCTTCGCGATCTCGATTCCCATCACGTCCCAGCCCTCGGCCCGCGCCAGCAGGAGGAATTCCCCGGTCCCGCAGCCGACGTCCAGGAGGCGATTCCGCCCCGGCGCCGGGCGGTGCCGTGCCAGGAACCCCCGGTAGAGCGCGCGCCGTCGCTCCTGGATCCGCTGCTCCTCTTGGGGCCGCTGGTAGCGGTCGTCGAACTCCTCCTGGACCCGCTCCTGGACGCGCGGAAGGTTCCGGAAGACGAGACCGCAGCCGCCGCAGCGGACCAGCGGGGGGTAGAACACGGGGGTAACCCCGGCGCCGCCGCAGAGGGGGCAGGGCCGCGTGGCGTGGGCCACGTCCGTCATCCGGCCGCGCTCACCCTGCGGAGCAGGGCGAGCACCGCCCCGGCCGTCCGGTCGGGGGGAAACTCCCGCGCCCGTTCGAGCCCGCGGCGGCCCAGGCTCTCTCGGAGCTCGGGAGCCGAGAGGACCCGGGAGATGGCCGCGGTGATCGCCGCCTCGTCCTCGGGATCCACGAGGAGCCCCGCGTCCCCCACGACCTCCGGAATGGCCGCCCGGTCGGCTGCGACCACCGCGGCCCCGCAGGCCATCGCCTCGAGGGCCGGAAGCCCGAAGCCCTCTTCGAGGGACGGAAGGACGAAGAGGGCGCACGCGCTGTAGAGGGCGGGAAGGTCGGCGTCGTGGACCTGCCCCGGGAAGACGACGCGATCCGCCACGCCCAGGCCCCTCGCCAGCGCCTCGAGCGCCGGCCGATTCGCCCGGTCCCCGCCCGCGAGCACCAGCACATGCCTGCCGCGCAGCGGCGCGTCCAGCGCCGCGAAGGCCCGGATCAGGCGAGGGAGGTTCTTGTGCGGCCTGAAGTTCCCGACGTAGAGGATGTAGGGACCGGAGATGGCGTAGCGGGAGCGCACCGCCTCCGTCCCGGGCCCTGGCCTGAACTCCGCGCCCAGCGCCACGGGAATCACCGTGACGCTCGCCGGGGGGATGCCCAACCGCTCGACGATGGTCCGCTTCGAGTATTCCGAATCCGCGATGATGGCCGTGGCCCGACTGGCGTAGAGCCGGGCGACCCGTGTCATCAGGGCGCGGTAGACCGGCCGCCGCTGCCCCGGATAGTCGAGGAAGAAGAGGTCGTGGATGGTGAGGACCACCGGGCAGGGGGCGAGGAGCGGGCCCTTGTAGTAGGGGGAGAGGAAGGCCGAAACGCGATCGCGCGCGAGCTGGCGCGGCAGGATCACCTGATCCCAGCACTGGGTCCACCGCCCGCCCAGCGCCCGGAAGGTCACACCCGGCAGCGCCACGGGGCGCGTCTGGGCGTCACCGTAGAGCAAACACTCCCAGCCGTCCCGGGACGCGGCGCGCAGCACCTCCATGACGTAGCGCCCGATCCCGGTGCGCGCGCTCCCCGCCAGCTCGCGGCCGTCCACCCCGATCCTCACCGCGCGACTCCTGGGGCCGCCTCGCCGCTGTTCTCCGGCCTCCGGGCGACGAGCTCGAGGGCCATTCCCCAGTTGAGGCCGGTGAGCCGGAACCAGACGTACGCGAGCGCGTTGACGAGCCCCTTGCCTCCCTGCGCCGCCCCGCCGCGGTCGAAGCCCACCCGGACGACCTCCAGACCGGTGGCGGCGACCAGCTCCCGGAGGGTCCGGGGCGAGAAGTGAAACAGGTGCACCTCCCGGTCGTCGGGCTCGAACAGGCGCGGCCGACGCCCTCGCGCCAGCACGTACGCGGCGCGAAAGATGTGATCCTGGATATTGGGCGTGGCGAGCATCAGCCAGCCGCCGGGCCGGAGCACGCGCCGGATCTCCTCGATGACCCGCCGCGGGTCGGAGGTGTGCTCGAGCACGTGCCAGCAGGTGACCACGTCGAAGGCGGCGGCGGCGAAGCCGGCTCCCCACACTTCCCCCTCCCTCACCGCGAGCCCATCGGCCTTCGCCGCTCCGACCGCGTACGGGGACAGCTCGGTCCCCGCGACCTCCCACCCGCGCGCCCGCGCCAGGCGGAGAAACGCCCCGTCCCCGCAGCCCACGTCGAGCAGGCGACCGCGCGCCGGCCCCAGCGCTTCTACCGCGGCCAGGCGCCGCGCCCAGAGACGCTCCCGGCGCCGCGCCTGAGCCCGCCATTCCTCGTAGTATGCCCCGTCGTAGGCGGCGGCCAGCGCGACCCGGGCCGGTTGCGGCGTGACGAACACCAGCCCGCAGTCGCACTCCGCCACCCGGAACGGCGGGCTCTCCTCGCGCGTCTTCCACCGGGTCCCCCCGCAGAGATTACAGGCGGTCACCGGTCGCATCGAGCAGGCTCGCGTACACGGCCTCGACGGCCTCCACGTGGCGGCCGAGGCTGAACTCGGACTCGACGCGCCGGCGGCCGGCGGCGCCCAGCCGGCTCGCCAGGGCCCGGTCCTGGATCAGGGTGACCACCGCGGCCGCCATCGCTTCGGGATCCGCGGGCGGCACGAGGAGACCGGTCTCGCCGTGACGGACGATCTCCGGGACTCCGCCGGCGTCGGTCGCCACGACCGCTTTCGCCATGGCCATGGCCTCGAGGAGAACGCGGCCGAAGTGCTCGCCGAGCGACGGCAGCACGAAGAGATCGAAGAGCGCGAGGTGGTCGGCCACCCGCTCCTGCCAGCCGGCGAAGTAGACCGCCTCTTCCAGGCCGAGACGCCGGCACTGGGCCTCCAGCTCACCCCTGAGCTCGCCGTCTCCCACGAGGATCCAGCGAGCCTCCGGGATCTTCTGCCGGACCAGGCG
>JACPSW010000142.1 GCA_016193045.1 Candidatus Rokuibacteriota bacterium
CAGCGAAAGATTGAGCGAGAGCCGCTTGTCCTAGAGTTCGATTACATTCCCGACGCCTTGCAGGCCTTCGGTCCAATCATCAACACGGATCTTACGATCACTCCCACCCATCGAAAGGCTCTTGAAGAAGCCGGCCAGCCCATTCCGCCGAACGTGAACTGCCGGTTTTTGATCGACACCGGGTCAGATGGGACTATCGTCAAGCACCAGTTCGCAGAGCAAGCAGGTCTCAAGCTGATCAACGCCAGTGTTCCTCTCCATGGGGTAGGTGTCGATACGACCGGAAGGGTGTATATCGGGCGGATTGTCTTTGGTCTGCGCTCCAGGATCTCGGATGCTGTCCAACACCAGATTTTCATCGACACTCAGATCAGGAGCGCAAGGCTGGAAACCGACAGGATTGACGGCCTGATCGGGCGGGATGTCCTGCGCCACTTCGTGCTCTCGTGCGACGGGCGCACGGGCCAAGTTCGGATGAAGTATCATCGCCCACCGGCGAGCCCGTAGGGTCGGATAACCGCCGCGTCGGCTTAATCCTCGCACCGGGGCCTGCCCAAGATCGGGCTCCTCCTCTTCATGGGTTCGGGGTCCTGGGGCCCAGGCCCCCCCTTCTGAGAACTCCAGCCTGAGAGGCGCCCACGCGCTCGTGGACATGCAAGAGGGCCGCGCCGCCCCAGCGAGAGGTGGGCGGGGGCGTTTTTTCGTCGAAGTTTCGTCGAAGTTCCACAGCTCGCTGAGGCTCATTTCCGCTCACTCGCGCTCAAGCGGGCCAGGCTTGACAGTGGCTCCAAGGCCGCGCCACCATTGACCGAGAATAACATTGACTGATATGGAGCGAGAAGGCGCGAGTTCGCGCGCGGCCCTTTCCTAAACTGCGTGCCGGGTGTTCGAGTCACCCCGGGGGCACCATTTTTTTCTCTGGCGACCACTGTCCCTTTGACGTGAAGGAGGCCTGCCCATGCCCTACGAGACCATCCTGTACGAGCGAGACGGCGCCGTGGCCACGATCACCCTGAACCGGCCGGAACGCCTGAACACCATTGTGCCGCCCATGCCCGAGGAGCTGGAGCAGGCTGTCATCCAAGCGAACCGCGATCCGGAGGTGCGCGTCATCATTCTTCGCGGGGCGGGCCGGGCCTTTTGTGCGGGGTTCGACTTCTCGGGCGATCTCGGCCACTTCAAGGACCTCCTGTACACCGACGGCCGCTGGGATCCCGGAAAGGACATGCTTGCGGCGACGAGCCCCTTCGCGGCTCCCGTTCCGAAATTCATGAGCCTGTGGCGGAGCCCCAAGCCCGTGGTCGCCCAGGTGCACGGCTGGTGCGTGGGTGGCGGATCGGACATGGCGTTGTGCGCCGACATCGTCATCGCTGCCGAGGACGCCCAGATCGGCACGCCGTACTCGCGCGTCTGGGGCTGCTACCTGTCGGGCATGTGGATCTATCGCCTGGGGCTCACGAAGGTGAAGTGGCTGGCGCTCACGGGGGAGGCCCTGAGCGGGAAGGAGGCGGCGGAGATCGACCTTATCAACAGGGCGGTGCCCTTCGAGCAGCTCGAGGCTGAGGTCGCGCGGTGCGCCAAGCGATTGGCGCTGCTGCCCCTCCCGCAGCTGGCGGCCATGAAGCTGATCGTCAATCAGGCGTACGACAACATGGGGCTTCGCGCCACGCAGCTCCTGGGCCCCATCCTGGACGGCTACATGCGCAATACTCCGGACGGCCTGCGCTTCGTCGACACCGCGGCCACGCAGGGCGTTGCGGCCGCGGTCACCGAGCGCGACCGCCCGTTCCGCGACTACAGCCAGGCCCCGCCGTTGCGCCGGCCGAATCCGGACCACGTCATCCGCCCCGGCTCGGCCGGGACGAAGGGGACGTAGCCCGGGCCTCTCCGAGGGCGATGTAGAGGCCGCTCGCGATGATGACGGCGGCCCCAGCCCACGTCCAGAGGCTCGGCACCTCGCCAAACACGAGAAAGCCGACCCCGGCCGCCCAGACCAGCTGGATGTAGTGGAAGGGCGAGATGAGCGCGGCGGGCCCCCAGAGAAAGGCGCGGGCCACGCAGTAGTGCCCGAGGGCGCCGAGCACTCCGAGGGCTCCCAGGATCAGCCAGTGAGCGAGCCGATCCGGCGCCTGCCAGAAGAACGGCACCACGCAGGACAGCGCCACCGTGCCCACGAGCGCGCTGTAGGTGACGCTCGTTTCCGGGGGGTCGAATCTCCCCACGTGACGGGTCAGGAGCTGGTAGGCGGCGTAGGAGCCCGAGCTCCCGAGGACCAGCAGGGTGTAGGGGTTCGCGCCCTCACCGCCGGGACGGGTGATGACCAGCGCCCCGCAGAAGCCCGCCCCGATGGCGAGCCAGTGGCCGAGGGCCACCCGCTCCCCCAGCATGGGCCCCGCCAGCGCCGCCACGAGAATCGGCGAGGTGAACGACACCGCGGTAGCCTCGGCCAGCGGCACGAAGCCCAGCGCGGTGAAGAAGAAGCTGGTCGAAGCGATCAGCAGGAACGAGCGGGCGACCTGGACGGCGGGTCTCCGCGTGACGAACAGGCGCCACCACCCATGGCCCGGCGCGAAGATCGCCACGATGAACAGCAGGTGCCCGAGACTCCGCGCCCAGATCAACTCCACCACCGGTAGATGCGGGCTGAGCAGCTTCACGCCGGCGTTCATCCAGACGAAGAGCACGGTCGCGCCGACCATGAACAGGATTCCGCGGAGGATGCCGCTGCCGTCATCCCCCAGCGGCGTCTCAGCCAAGATGGATCCGCAGGAAGTCGAGCGTGCGCTGGCGCGCCAGGGCGGCGCTCGGCGCGTGATAGCTGGCGCGCAGGTCACAGTTGAAGCCGTGCCCGGCCGGGTAGAGGTGCATGGGCAGGTCCGGGTGGGCGGCCCGGATGCGGGCGTGGTGCTCGGGGGGGATGGACTGGTCGGTCTCGCCGAAGTGCAGCAGCACCGGGCAGCGCGGCCGCTCGCCGGCGTGGTCCGCGATGCCGCCGCCATAGTAGCCGACCGCGCAGGCCACGCCGTCGATCCGGGTGGCGGCGAGCCAGGCGAGCGTGCCCCCGAGGCAGTAGCCCACCACGCCCACTCGCGCGCCGCCCGCGGCCAGGGCCCGCACCGCGGCCCGCACGTCCTTCACCATATCCGGAAACTCGATCTTCTGCCTGATGGTGCGTCCCCGCTCGATGTCCTCGGGACCATAGCCGAGGGCGACGTCCGCCTCGACCCGGTCGAAGAGGGCAGGGGCCAGCGCGACGTAGCCGTCGGCGGCGAAGCCCTCGCACACCTTCTTGATGTGGGAATTGACGCCGAAGATCTCCTGAACGATGACCAGGCCGCCGCGGGGCGCCCCGGACGGCGCCACGCGGTAGGCGGTCAAGCGGTGCTGGTCCTCGGCGGTGAGCGTGATGGTCTCTCCCATGGCCGATCTCTCCTTCCTGTCCAGTGGGTGCAGGTTTCCTACTCTCCTCGGAGCCGGTAGCCCCGTTCGCGCATGCACCGGGCGTAGGCGTCCTGGTCGATGTCCCCATCGCGCCGGGCCCCTTGCCGGCATTCGGCGTCGTCCCGCCTCCAGTCGGCATACGTCATGCCCGGCTTGTCATAGACCGAGAACCCCGGGGCGCATCCCGCGAGCAGTCCGACGAGACCGACGAGGGCCGCGAGCCGCGTGCTCACCGTGGCGCGGGTGGTGGGGCGGCGCCGGGGGGTGGGGGCGCGCCCCAGACGGCCTGCAGCAGGTCCCGGGGGAGGGGGATCTGCACGCCGACGACAATCAATCGGCAGCTCGGCCGGGCGAGAACGGCCTCCGCGACGGCCTTCTCGACCGCGAAGAAGGCGTGGGTCTGCTCAGGCATCAGGCGGACTTCGGAGCGGGCAATGGGCCACGTCTCCGCCCCGCACTGGAGGCTGACGGCCGCCGGAGGCACGATGCCCTTCCCGGCCACGCGAACGTGCCGGATGCCGAGCTCGGGCGAGAACTCCAGCGTGATCATGGGCTGGCGCTGTTGGGGCGGCTCCCGAATCTCCTCCAGCAGGATCAACGCCTTGCCGTCCGTGGCGAGGCGCGGCTGGATCACCTGGGCGGAGGTGGGGCAGGGGAGTAGAGCCCAGGAGAGAGCCATTCCGGCGACGAGCGCCTTCATAGTCGCCGCTATGCGCCCGCAAAGATGCTCTTCCTGATCGTGGCGTGGACGCCCCAGTTGCCGTCCACGACCTGGGTGATGCCGAAGTCGACGGCGACCGACATCAGGGAGATCGCCTCGTTCTCGTTCAGACTCTTGGTCGTCATGAGAAAGTGACGCATCTTCCGGAACGCGTCCCGCATCGCCAGGTCCACCGAAGATTTCTGATAGATCTCGCTCTGGGCCTTGGGGCCCAGGTCCACGAGGTAGTTGGGGTAGGTGAAGCCGTGCAGCACCCACTCGTCCTGGGTCTCCAGGAGGGGATAGTTGAGCCCGTTCAGCGTCGTCCCCGCCAGCGTGTCCTTCTTTCGGACGATCAGCTGGAACGTCCCGGTGAGCGAGCACTCGATGGCGGTGCCGGCCAGCTCGGAATCTCCCTGGGCCGCGTGGGAGTCTCCGGCGGACAGGAGCGCGCCCCTGACCGCCACCGGGTAATACATCGTGGCACCCTTACCGATCCTCCAGTCGTCGATGTTGCCGCCGACGTAGCTCGGGGGGATCGAGTCGACGATGTCGGCTTCGGCGGGGGCCAGGCCGAGCACGCCGAAATGGGGGCGGATGGGGACGCGGACGTTTTTCAGGATTCCGTGGTTCTCCTTCACCGTGCGGTGGTCGACCGGCACGCCGGGGTAGTCGATGATCTTGTGCACGACGCCGGAGGGGTCGGTCTGTGGCGTCCACTGGAAGTTGTAGACCGCCTGCGCCCAGTTCCGTTCGCCCGACGCGTCGATCTCGTAGATCGTGATCACCTCGCGAGGCTTCGGGTCCGTCAAGAGATCCTTGTAATGGAAGCCCCACCAGGCCGCCGCGTTGCTGCCGAAGCTCTTGCCCTTGTACTTCGGGTTTGCGCACGGCCGCGGGCGCGCGTCGACGATGCGGACCTCGAGGATGTCGCCGGGCTCGGCGCCGCGGACATACACGGGCCCGGTGCAGATGTGCACGCCGAGGCCCTCACCAGCGCCCCGCCCGAACAGCGTCGGCTTCATGGGCCCTGCGCCGCGACGGTCGACCCTTGCGCTGCTTATCCCAGTAGTAGACGCTCTCGGCGCCGGGGTCGCCCTTGATCATGCGCTCGGCGTCGTCGTTGGCGTGGTGCGTCAGCACCTCGATGGTGACGAAGTCCCCCGAATTGACCTGGACGAGGGGCTTCAGCGACTTGCTGAAGTACCCCCAGTGCACCGTCTTGTCGCTGGCCGGCACGTAGTAGTGGTTCTTGGTGCCCGGCACCATCCCCGGCTGGAGCCCCTGGGCGCTGGCGAGGGGGGCGCCCACAGCGCTGAGCGATGCCGCGACGCTCCCCGCGGCGAGCGCGCCCTTGAGGAAGTCGCGGCGCCCCGCATCCGACACGTGCTCCTGGTCGTTCGACATGAGTCTTCTCCTTGGAAAGGGTTGAGGTTATTAGGGGAGTCTGGCTCCTATGGCGGTCACCTCCGGAGGCTAGGCTACTTTCCGGTGCAAAAATGACTTGTGACCAGCGCCATTCGTCGGCATGGGGGCCTGCGGACCAAGGCAGGTCCAATCCTTTTTGGGTTCTTCGCCTTCGGTTCCAATCCACCGCTCCCCCTTCATCTCTTCCCTGGACCCGCGCGGCCCAGGACACACAGGTTGTTGGCGATCACCCCGAGGCCGACCCACCGCTCCATCCCGGCGAGTCCCCGATATCGACACCGCCGGAGTCCATGCCGGCGCTTCACGACGCTGATCCGTCCTTCACACCCGGTCCGCCAGCGCAGGGCCCGCCGAAACCAGCGCTGCCGCTGATGCGCGCGCCGCGCTGGAGACAGCCGACCGCGCTTCGGCAGGACCACCCGGCGGACCCCCCGATCGGTCGCGGCCCGCTCGTTTTCTCCGGAGGCAAATCCCGCATCGGCGACGGCCAGGCGCGGGGGGCGGCTAAAGAGGGAGGCGTGACGCTCCAGCGCGGGGACCCAGAGGTCTCCGTCCGCGACGCGCGTCGCACAGACCTCCCAGTCTGTGATGAACTGCCCCTCGGCCTCCTGGAGCTTGACGAGCTTGCCGAACTCCGTGGGCTTGGCCGCCTTGCCCTTGCGGATGGCTTCGGTGTGGGGCTCGAAGAGGCTCAGGAGCTTGTCCGGGTAATGCGTGTCGCCTTTCAGAATCCGTGCCCGCGTCTGCGCGAGCACGCGGTGGACCAGGCCTCCGGTGTCCCGGAGCGCCTGCGCCAAGGCCTCGACGTGGATCTGGGCGAGCCCGATCCCGCGGGCGCTCCCGGCCGCGACGTGCTGGGCGGCGGTCTCGGCCTGGCGTACCGCTGCGCGGGTGAGCGCCATGAGCGCCTGATAGAGTTGCTTCATCCGGGCTTTGGCCCGCTCTCGCACCGCAGAGCCGCTCCGCACCGTGGCGGTGCGGCTGCGCTGCGCGATCTCAAAGACTCGGCGCCCGACGCTGCGGGTGCGGTCGCGGACCTGGATACCGCCCGCGCTCACCTCGTGGCGGAGCCGCTTCAGGGTCCGGGTGAGCACCCGCACCCCGTCGGCCAGGAGCGTGCTGTCGGTGGGGTAATGGATGTTCGTCTCCACGACGGTCGTGTCCACGCGCAGCCGGAAGCCCCGAATCACCTTGCGCTCCCGGGCCAGGGCCACCAGCCGCTCAACGATTCCCTTGAGAACCCCCGGCCCCAGGAGCTGGGCCAGGCGGATGAGGGTCTTGGCGTCCGGCACGCGCTCGCAGTCGATCCGACAGAAGACCCGGTACACCAGACTCCCCCGCACTTCGCGCTCACACTCGTCGAAGGACCAGTCATAGAGATGCTTGAGGACGAGCATCCGCAGCACCACCTCGGCCGGGGTCCCGAGCCGCCCCCGGAGCCGACTCATGGGCCGGCGCCGCCCGAGCGCGTCGGCGACGAGGTCGAGGAGGGTCTCATCGGCGAGGACCTCGTCGATCCGCCGCAGGGCGGGGTCCCACAGTTTGTCGCCGTCGGGCAGCAGGACTTCGAAGACGCTCCGCTGGACGTACTCGCGCCGAACCATTCCCCCTCCGCTGAGGCCGGCCGGCCCCGGTGTGTAGTCCGCGCGACGCCCAGAGACGCTGCCGGTTCAGCTCGGCTAGCGCCCGCAGCACCCCCTGCAGCTCCTGCCACGCGGCGACCCCCGCGCGCATGGCTGCCCCCAACTGCTGGGGGACGTAGTAGCCCTGGGTGCGCCCCTCGGGTCCCCGGAAGCTCACATAGAGATGGGGCCCGTGCTTCTGTCCCTGGTGACAGTGGCACCCCGCTCGCCCGCAGGTCCGGTACGTTTCGGAGAGCGTGCCAAAGAGGATCTGCGGAGCGAGCCGCTGGAGCCGACGCAGCAGGGCGTCGCGAGACCCGTGAGTGGACATAACCGATGTCATCCATTACGACTCTCTCGCGACACCCGCTGCGCTGTCAAGAAAAAACGATGCGTTTGGACAGGTTCTCACCGCGGTGACCCGCCACACATCAGGGGGAGAGCTGTCATTTTTGCACCGGAAAGTAGGGTGCGGCGACAGCGGGTCCCCCCCGGCGCCGCCGACTGCGGGCTCCCCGCCGGTCGCCCCCGCCGAGGGCCCCGCTCCGGTCCAGGCGGACGCCCTCTACAGGCAGTACTGCGCGAGCTGTCACGGCCCCGACGGCAAGGGAGGCGGGCCCGCCGCCGCCGCGCTGCCGGTGAAGCCCGCCGATCACACCAATCCCGCCGTCATGGGCAAGATCTCCGACGCGGAACTGTTCAAGGCGATCAAGGAGGGCGGGCAGGCGGTGGGGAAGTCCCCGGCCATGCCGCCCTGGGGCGGCACCCTGAAGGACGAGCAGATCCGCGCCCTCGTGGCCCACGTCCGAAGCCTGGCAAAACCCCGCTAGCCCGGCTTTTTCTTGACTCCCTCCGGGGGCATCCCCTAGCATGGAGCGTGTGGATTTTGTCGTGGCGCTCCCGCCGGTGCTCCTGGCTGGCGTGGCGGTGATCGTGGCGATCGGGCTCTATTACGGATTTCGGACCTATCAGCGATGCCCTCACTGCGGCGCTCTCGTGCGGCGCGTGTACCGGGGTTGGCTCCGCTGTCACCGGTGCGGGCGCCAGTATCGCCGCGGGCTGCGCTTCGATTGAGCGGCCCCCGATGAACCCCTTTTCCGCGGTCCTCCGGTTCCTCGGCCTCGGCGGCGATCCGCAGCCCGGCGAGCGGCGCGCGCGCGATCCCGTCGTTCCCGGCGGCCTCGTCGGCGAAGGCCTCGTGCTGAAGGGCGAGGTGAGCGGGGAGGGGGACTTTCAGGTGCTGGGCAAGTTCGAGGGGGAGATCATGCTAACCGGCACGGTCCACGTCGGCGACGGCGCCGAAGTGGACGCCAACATCAGCGCCACGGCCATCGTAATCGGCGGTGTCGTCCGCGGCAATCTCTCGGCCTCCACCCGCGTGGAGATCCTTCCTACGGGGACCCTCACCGGCACGCTCAAGAGCGGCAGCTTCACGGCTGCCGAGGGCGCCACGGTGAAGGGCGAGGTCTGGGTGGCGCGCCCGCCGCGCCCCGCGCCTGCGCTGACCGAGCAGCCCGCCCCCTCGGGAACCGCCCGCTAGCGTCGTGCCGATAAGCGTTGCACCGAGGGCTAGCTGCATGGCGCGGCTCAGCTGGACTGAGCTCGGCAAGATCGACCCGTGGCGGTGGGTCCTCGTCGGCGGCGTGGCGCTCCTGGTCCTCCTGGGCGTGGGCTTCGGCGCGTGGAGCTGGTACAGAGCCGCCCAGGCTCGCGGGCTCGAGGCCGTTACGGAGGCCGGGGCGCTGGCCCGGGACGCCCTGGCCCCTCAGGGCACGGCGGCCCAGCGCGACGCCGCCATTCGGAAGCTGGAAGAAGTCATCGCCCGCTATCCCTCGAACCGGCTGGTGCCGGAGGCCGCCTACCATCTCGGGAACCTCCGCTACCAGGCCGGGGCCTACGAGGCGGCGCGCGGCGCGTACACCCTGGCGCTCGCCAAGGGCGCGGGGCGTACCCTGGCCCCGCTCTGCGGCCTCGGGATCGGCTATACGTGGGAAGCGGAGGGAAAGTACGGGGAAGCCCTCGCCGCGTATCGCGACGCGCTGACTCGGCTTCAGAGCACCGACTTCCTCTACGAGGAGACCTTGATGGGCCTGGCCCGGGCCGAAGAACTCTCCGGCAAGCTGGTCGAGGCCCGGGAGATCTACCGCCGGATCCTCCGGGAACTCCCGCAGACGCGGCGAGCGGACGACATCCGCGGGCGCCTGGCCAGCCTCGAGAGCCGCGCTCGCCCGTAATCGATTATTGACGGGGAGAAAAGAACCGGATGTCTCTCATTGGATAGTGGCGCTTGTTGAGCGTCCACAGGGGAAGGCCGCTGAAATGGGCGGTCGCGGCCACCAACGCGTCGGCCAGCTCGACGCCATGAGACCGGGAGTAAGCCTTCATATATTGCCCGGCTCTTCGCCCGATCTCAGCGGACAGAGATAGTGGCTCGAGCACCAGGAATAAATTCTCTATCTGCTGTTCCTCACCCTTCCTGACTCCCGCAAAGATCTCCGCGACCGATACCGGTGTCCAGGTGAGGACCTCGCCCCTTGTCAGGAGGGCGGGGATCAGATCGGCGAACCGGTCGTGGCCGCGAAGCCAGGCGATGATGACATCGGAGTCGAGGAGGATTTCAGCCAAGGCCGAACCGCTTGAGGCGCGTCCCTTTCCGTAGCCTACGGATGGTTCCCTCGATGTCCCTCAGGTCTCTGCGGTTACGCCAGATTCCCGAGAGCTGCCGAGCCAGAGCCGCTTTGTCCATTTCCTTTCGACTCATGTATCTCTCCCGGACGCTTTCCCGCACGAGGTCAGAAACCGTCGTGCCCTTTTGCCGACTCAGGGCCGCCAGAGTTCTGGCCATTTCTTCGTCGAGGTAGAGTTGCGTGCGTTTCACGCCGTTCTCTTGACGATGTATAGCATACATCGTCAAGGCAGGGAGGGGAAGCCTTCCCGCTTCCGAGGTATCGTCTCCCAGAAAGAAGGCTACGGGGTCATGGCAAAAGCGCACCACGCCGCCGCTGCAACGCCATTCCGATCTATGTCCGATAAGGGGGATTATGTCAAGTATGGGGTCAGGCATGCGTATTTGCGTTATTGAAAGCTCCTACCCCTACCTGGGGGCAGGCATGCCGCCGATGGACGACTGAAGCGCGCGGACGAAGTCGTCCCGGTGGGCGGGGGTGATGAGGAGCGGCCGGCGCGATCGGCGCTCGACTAGAACCAAGCCGTCCGTCCGGGAGACGTAGGTGACCAAGCTCCCTTTCCGCGCCGTCCACAACCAGCCGAACTGCCCCCAGAGGCCGCCCACCCCGATCCGCACCCCCCAGCCGACCTCTTGGCGGAGCTCCCAGGGCTCGATCGGGCGGACGCAGGCGATGTCACGGGCCGGGATCAGCTGGCGGCGCAGGGGCCAGACGATGACCAAACCTTGGCTGGACACCTCGAAGCGATTGGGCCGGGCATAGAGCCACACGAGCCCGCAGCCGGCCGCGAGCAGCAGTCCGATCCCGACCAGCGGGGTGGTTCCGGCCCACGCGCCTGCGAGAAGGAATACCACGGGGACCGCCAGGACCAGGATAGTCAGCACGACGATGAGGAAGGACATGGGCGCCAGCGGAAACGACCGCACGGGCTCCTCAGGGTCCCAGGATCAGGAGAGCGTCGACGGCGAGCGCCTTTGGGCCCGAGGCGATGACGGGGTTGAGGTCGAGCTCGACGATGCTCGGGTGGTCGGTCATGAGGCGGCTCACGGCCACGAGGATCCTGACCAGCGGCCGCGGATCGCACGGCGGCATTCCCCGGAGGCCCCGAAGCAGGCGGCCCTTTAGACCTTCCTTTAACATCTCCCGGGCGCCATCGGGGCCCAGGGGCGCCAGGCGAAGGGACACGTCACCCAGGGCCTCCGTGAGGATTCCCCCCGTTCCGCACACCACTACGGGGCCGAACGTCGGGTCGCGCTTGCCGCCGATCAGGAGCTCCACGCCACCCCTGACCTGCTGTTGAATGAGGAAGGGGCCCGGCCCGAGACGCCTGGTCATGTCCCGGTAAACAGCTCGGAGCTCGCCCGGGGTACGGACGTCCACGCGGACTGCTGCCGCTTCGGTCTTGTGCAGGAGCCCGGTCCGCTCGGCCTTGACCACGACGGGGTAGGCGAGGCGCTTGGCTATCCTGAGGGCTTCAGCCAGCGAGGCGGCTCGTCCCTCCCGGCAGAAGGGGACGCCGTAGAGAGTAAGAACCTTCCGCGCGGTGTCGTAGGGCAGGGGTCCCCTACCCGTTTCGAGCGCTCGCCGGAGGGAAGGGGCGATCCGCGAGGCCCCCCGGGGCGTCGCCGTAACGCAATAACGCATGCCTGACCCCAGCAGCGCGCGGTAGGCGCGGACGGCGCGCTCGGGCGTGGGATAGACCGGCACGCCCGCGGCGTTGAACTTCTCGGCGACGGCCGGGACGTCCACGGCGCAGGCGACGATCGGCTTTCCGGCGGAGCGTGACGCCTCGATCAACCCGTCGGCGAATTCGGGGAGGTCGAGGCCGACGTTGATGGCGACGGCGCCGGCGATCTCCCCCTGGCCCAGGACCACGCCCGCCGCCTGGGCGATGCGTGCCGGATCGACCTGGGGGGTCAGGTCCACGGGGTTGCCGAGGGCGGCGAAGGAGGGCAGCAGCTTTCCGACGAGCTGGCGAACGGAAAGGGGGAGCGCGGGAACGCTGAGGCCCACGGCCTCGGCGGTGTCGGCGGCGATCACCGAGGGGCCACCGGAAACCGTCACGATGGCGACTCCCCTGCCCTTCGGCCCCCGGCCCCCGTGAGCGGCCAGACACTGGATAGCGTCGAAGAACTCCTCGGTCTCCACGTAGGCGACTGCGCCTGCGGCCCGGAAGGCGGCCTTGTACACCTCGAAGGTTCCCGCCAGCGCGCCGGTGTGGGAGCCGGCCGCGCGCCCTCCGGCCTCGGTCCGGCCGCCCTTCAGCACGACCAGCGGTTTTCGCTCCGTCGCGCGCCGCGCGGCCTCGACGAACCGCTTCCCGTCGCGCACCGATTCGATGAAGGCGGCGATGAGGGTCGTCTCCGGGTCCCCCGCCAGATCGTCCAGCAGGTCGGCGATCTCGAGGTCCACCTGGTTGCCGATGCTGAGGAACTTCGAGAGCCCGAGCCCCAGGGAGCCCAGGTGGCGGATGATCAGCCCGCCATAGGCCCCGCTCTGGGAGATGACGCTGATGCCGCCCGCCGTCCGCGGCAGGTCCCAGAAGTAGGTGCCGTTCAGCCTGCCGGGGTGGGAGTAGACCCCCATACAATTCGGCCCCACGAGCCTCATTCCCGACCCTGCGGCCGCCGCCCTCAGCTCGGCCTGGAGCTGCCGGCCTTCGGCGTCCACCTCGCCGAACCCCGAGGAGAGAATCACGGCCACCTTGACGCGACGACCGGCGAGTCCTTTGACGGCCGTCAGTACCTCAGGGCCGGGAAGGCTCACGAGGGCCAGGTCGATGTCCGGCGGGAGGTCCGCCACCTTCGCCACGGTCGGCAGGCCGAGGATCAGCTCGCCGCTGGGGTTGACCGGAAAGACCTTGCCCTCGAACCCGTAGTCCAGGACGTTCTTCAGGAGGCGGTGGCCGAGCTTGGCGGGGTTGCGGGAGACGCCGAGCACCGCGGCACTCCGCGGGCGGAAGAGCGGAGCCAGCGACGTCATCGGGGGGCGTTGCGCTGATCGAGGACGCGGACGGCCTTGCCGACGGGGCGCGGGATCTCGCCCTCCTTCACGAAGCGCATCTCGGGGGAAAGCCCCAGGAGGTCACGGAGCTTGCGGCGGAGCCGCTCCCCTTCCTCGGCGCGGAACTCCGGCCTGACCTCCACCAGGAGCGTCATGCGGTCGCCGCCTTCGCCGCGGTCGAGCTGGAGCTGGTACTCGTGGCTCACGCCCTCGTGCTGGAGGATCAGCTGCTCCACCTGGCGCGGATAGAAGTTGACCCCCTTGAAGACCACCATGTCGTCCGTGCGGCCCCGCAGCCGGTCGATCCTGAGGTGGGTCCTTCCACACTCGCAACGTTCGCGACTGACCACTCGCGTCAGGTCGTGGGTGCGGTAGCGGACGAGGGGGAGCCCATCCCGGGTGAGCGTGGAGACCACCAGCTCGCCTTCGGTGCCGTCGGGGACCACATGGCCGGTCGTCGGCTCCACGATCTCGGCGTAGAAGTGGTCCTCCCAGATGTGGATCCCGGCGCGCGCCTCGCAATCGATCCCCATGCCGGGGCCGCCGGTCTCGGTCATTCCGATGATGTCGAAGGTCCTGATGCAGAGCTCGCGCTCGATCACGGCCCGCAGCGGATCGGACCACATCTCCGATCCCAGCAGCGCCACGCGCAGGCGGAGGTCGCCCAGGTCGAACTTCTCCTCCCGCGCCACCTCGATGAGGCGGAGCGGATAGGTGGCGATGGCGGCGAGGACCGTGGCCCCGAGGTCCTTCATGAGCTTCAGCTGGAGGATGGTGCGGCCCGCGCCGACCGGGATCACCATCGCCCCCAGCCGCTCGGCTCCGTAGTGGAAGCCGAAGCCGCCGGTGAACAGCCCGAAGGACGGCGTGATCTGGATGATGTCCCGGGCCGTCACCGTCGCCGCCCGGTAGCAGCGCGCCATGACCTCCCCCCACTGGGCGATGTCGCCCCGCGTGTAGGGGTTGAGGATCGGGTTCCCCGTGGTGCC
>JACPSW010000143.1 GCA_016193045.1 Candidatus Rokuibacteriota bacterium
CCCCCTTGAGAGTGAGGAGCGCGTCGAGGTCGCCCGGCACCGTGCCGCCGAAGCGCGCCAGGAGGCCGCGGCAGACGCCCCGGATCACCCGCGCCTTGGTCCGGTACAAGCCCACGGGAAAGATCGCCCGCTCGATCCGGCGGGGCGTGAGGCGGAGCATGCCCGCCGGCGTGCGGGCCAGGGCGAAAAGGCGCTCCGCGGCCGGGCCGGTCGTCTCATCCTTCGTCCGGAGCGAGAGCAGGCAGGCGATCAGAATACGGAAGGGGTCGCGCTCGGTTTCGTCGGCGACCTCGGCCAGGGCCGTGGGGTTCCACTCCGGCGCCTTGGCCTTGAGGCGGGCGATGACCCGGCCCAGGGTACGGGCGTCCATCGGGGCGCGAAGGGCCCGGGCCAGCCAGGGGGGCTCGCGGTTCAGGATTTGTCCTTGATGGCGTCGAGCAGTTCGCGGGCGCGCTTGCTGTGCTTCACGGTCCAGTCGGCCAGGAAGCGCGGCTCCTTTTCGTTCAGAACGCGCCGGAGCTCCCGCCGCGCCTCGCCGTACTTGCCCCGCCTGATCAAGAGCCGGCCGAGGTCCAGGCGGGCCGCCGTGAAGCGGGGGTCCTTCTTCAGCGCCTTCCGGAAATTCGCCTCGGCCTTGTCCAGGTCGCCCCAGGGGAGGGCCAGCTCGATGTTGCCGCCGAGCCCGAGGGCGCCGGGATCGTCCGGCGCGAGGGACAGGATGATGTCAACCTCCTCCCGCAGCGTTGGAAGAAGGAAGAGCGAGCGGACCACGCCCTTCGTCGTCCCCCAGCGCCCGGTATTCACCGCGTACCAGAAGTGGGCCTCGGGGTCCTTCGGGGCCAGCTCCACCGCCCGCTTGCCGATCTCGCGCCCACGGTCATAGGCGGCGAGCTTCTCCCCGTCGTCCTTGGCGCGCACGTCCCCCCACTGGAAGTACACCCGAGAGAGCAGAATCATCGCCTCCACCCGGGAATCGACCTTGAGGAATTTCTCGAGACTGTCCCGGGCCCGGTCCAGGCGCACGACGTCCTCGTGATAGGTCGCCAGGATGGTGCGCGCGTCCTCCATCGGAGACTGGGCCGGGGCGGGGAGGGCGGCGAAAAGCAGCCCCAGAAGCGCGAGGGCCGGGCGCATGATGGGTCAATCTACCGTCGGACCCGGCCCCTGTCAACGCCGCGGGCGCTCGCGCGTGCGGCCAGGGCTGGAGGGGCAAGGGGGGCGGCTTGACTTCTCCGAGTGGGTGCCCGATAAGGAGGGGGATGCCTGCCGCGCTGGAAGGCCTCAGAGTACTCGATCTGGCCACCTTCGTGGCGGCCCCGGTCTGCGCGACGCTCCTGGGGGAGTTCGGCGCGGAGGTGATCAAGGTCGAGCAGCCCGGCGTGGGCGACGACCTCCGCCGGCTGGGGCGCCGGACGGACGGGGTGTCCCTCTGGTGGCTCAGCGAGGCGCGGAACAAGAAGTCCATCACCTGCAACCTGCGCGCGCGAGAAGGGCAACAGCTCATCACGCGGCTCGCCGCCCAGAGCGATATCGTGGCGGAGAACTTCCGCCCGGGCACGCTCGAGCGCTGGAATCTGGGCTACGAGGCGCTCCGGGCGGTGAACCCGGCGCTCATCATGGTGCGCGTCTCGGCGTTCGGCCAGACGGGACCGTACCGTGAGCGGCCCGGGTTCGGCCGGATCGCGGCGGCGGTGAGCGGGATCAGCTACCTCTCCGGCCACCCCGATCGCCCTCCCGTCACGCCGGGAACGCCGACGATCCCGGATTACCTCGCCGGCGTGATGGGCGCGCTGGGGGCTCTCATGGCGCTCCAGCACCGCCAGCGGACCGGCCAGGGGCAGGTGGTGGACGTCGCGCTCTACGAGCCCATCCTCCGGATGCTCGATGAGCTGATCCCCGTCTTCGGCGCCACCGGGCACGTCCGCGAGCGCATCGGCTCGGGCACCGAGTACGTCGTGCCCCACAACCACTACCGGGCGCGGGACGGCCGGTGGCTCGCCGTGGCGTGCACGAACGACCGGATGTTCGAGCGGCTCCTCCGCGCGATGGAGCGCGAAGACCTGAGAGCGCGCTACGCCACCATGGCGGAGCGGCTCCGCCTCCGCGAGGAGCTGGACGGGCTGATCCAGCAGTGGGTGGGCGCGCGCGACGCCGGCGACGCGCTGGCGCGCCTCGAAGCGGCCGAAGTGCCCTCCTCGCTCGTCTACAGCGTCAAGGACCTGTTCGAGGACCCGCACCTGAAGGCGCGCGAGAACATCGTGGCCATCCCCAATCCCCTGGGAGGCCTCCTCCACATGGTCGGCGTCGTCCCGCGGCTGAGCCTGACGCCCGGGAGCATCCGCAGCGTGGGGCCGCTGAGGGCGGGCGAGGACAACGACGAGATCTACCGGGAACGCTTGGGGCTGAGCGCCGAGGAGCTCGCCGCCCTCCAGCGAGACGGAGTGATTTAACCCATGACAGACTCCGCGGACATTCGAGCATCCACCCATCGCTTCGTCGAGGCCAACGGCCTGCGCTTCCACTGCGTGACGGCGGGGGAGGGCCCGCTCGTGCTGCTGCTGCACGGCTTCCCCGAGTTCTGGTACTCGTGGCGCCACCAGATCCCGGCGCTCGCCGCAGCGGGATTCACGGCCGTCGCTCCGGACCTCCGGGGCTTCAACGACTCCGACAAGCCGGCGGGGATCGAGGCCTACCGGATGAGCGCGATCGTCGAAGACGTGGCCGGGCTCTGCCGCGCCTTCGGCCACGAGCAGGCGGTGGTCGTGGGGCATGATTGGGGCGGCGCCGTGGCCTACGCCTTCGCCATGGCGAACCCGGACATGACCCGCGCCCTGGCGGTGCTGAACTGCCCTCACCCGGCCGACTTCAGCCAGGCGCTGATGGGAGGCAAGAGCCTCGAGCAGATGAAGAAGAGCTGGTACATGTTCTTCTTCCAGTTTCCCGAGATTCCCGAGCAGGTGCTGGCGGCCGATGACTTCCGCCTGCTGAAAGCCTTCGCCTACTCCCAGGCGCGGCGGGGCACCTTCTCCGCGAAGGACCTCAAGGCGTACACGGAGGCCTTCTCCAAGCCGGGGGCGCTGACGGGAGGGATCAATTGGTACCGCGCCATGCTGAGGCGCCCGCTCCCGCCCGCGCGGCTCTTTCCCCCGATCAGCGCGCCGACCCTCGTCATCTGGGGGGAGCGCGACCACTTCCTCGGCAAGGAGCTGACCCGGGGAATGAAGCGCCACTTCACCGGAAAGTTCTCCATCCGCTATCTTCCCGGGGTGAGCCACTGGGTCCAGCAGGAGGTCCCGGGACGGGTCAACGCGCTGCTCCTCACATTTTTAAAGGGACTCGACAAGGGGAAGATGTGAACCCATTGAAAGTATTGACCATCTCAGCCGTCTCCATCTGGCTCGGAGCGATGGCGTTCTTCTCGATCTTCGTCGCCCCCGCGGCCTTCACTGTCCTGGACCGGGAGAGCGCCGGCCGTCTGGTGACGGCGGTCTTTCCCCGCTACTACCTCTTCGGCGCCGTCCTGGGCCTGGTCGGACTCGTCGGGGTGGTCGGACAGTGGCTCGGAAGCGGAGGACGTCAGGCCCCCTGGGGAACCCTGGCCCTCCTGCTCCTCATGCTGGGCCTGACGCTCTACGCCATGCTGGTCCTCGAGCCTCAGATCCAGAGCACCCGCCTCGCGCTCCGCTCGGCGGGCATCGCCCCGGGGAGCGGGCTCCCCGAGGCCCAGGCCTTCGCGCAGCTCCACAGGCTCTCGGTGATCCTCAACGGGGTGACCCTGCTGGCGGGTCTCGCCCTGATCTGCCTCGAGGCGGTGCGCTCGCTTACCCCTCGCTGAGGGCCAGGCGAAGCAATACCTTGAGCTGCTGATCAGGCGGGACGGCGCCCCCCTGGGACGGCGACTGGAGCAGGCACCCCTCGGCCGCGCCCAGACAGACCGCCGAGAACACGACCGGGTCCAGGTCCCGCCGGAAGGCGCCCCCGGCGACGCCCTCGACGAGGATCTCCTCCACCGAGAGCCGGAGCTGCTCCCGGAGCCACGCCATCGCGAGCCGGAAGCGCTTGTCGCGCCGCGCCCGGAGCCATCCCTCGAGCAGCAGGCCCGCGAAGCGCTCGTCGCTGGCGCCGAAGGCGCCGAACAGGACGTCGAGCGCGCCCTCCAGCCTGACGGCGGGCGGATCTCCCCGCCGGGCCAGCCGGGCCAACTCCTTCACGAGGGGGAGCGCCCGCTCCTCGATGGCGCGGACTCGCACAGGGCCCGGGAGGCGCCCGGGTCCAACCCGCCGCGCTACCCGCTTAGGCGTGGGAGCACCTCGCTCGCCAGCCGCTCCAGCTGTCCGGGGTCGAACGAGAGCGGGTTCAGCACCACCCAGTCCATTCCGCCGAGGGCCTCGATCCGGGCCCGGATCCGCTCCGCCAGCTCCTCGGCCTCGCCCAGGAGGTAGTACGCGCGCCAGTAGTCCAGGTCCATGCCGGAGAACGTCTGGAAGTGCGGCGCGGCGACGTCCGGGCGCTCCCCCTTGCGGAGCACGTAGACGAAATTGGAGTACACCTTGGTGAGCGGCGTCCGACGCCCGACCTGGGCGGAGAACGTCAGGAGCTTCTCCCAGTCGCCCCGCACCATCTCCGGCGTCGCCGAGGAGTGGGGGACCCAGGTGTCCGCATAGCGGGCGATGCGCTTCAGGACCGGGTCGATGTTGGTCACGGTCTGGCCGTACACCTTCTCGAACGGCTGGCTGCCGCCCCCGATCCAGATGGGCGGGTGCGGGCGCTGGGCCGGCTTCGGATCGATGGTGAGGTTCCTGAACTGGTAGTACTTCCCCTGGTACGTCACGTGGTCGCCGGCCCAGAGGGCCGTGACCGCCTCGAGCATCTCGTCCATGCGCCGCCCGCGCTCCTTGTGAGGCACGCCCATGAGGGTGAACTCTTCCTCATGCCAGCCCACGCCGACGCCGAAGATGCTGCGGCCGCCCGAGAGGAGATCGAGCGTCGCCCACTCCTTGGCGAAGTACGCCGGGTTGCGCAGCGGCAGCACGAGCACCATCGTGCCGAGCTTGATGGTGCGGGTCACGCCGGCCAGCGCCGCCAGCAGCGCCACGGGCTCGAGCCACGTGCAGGCGTAGGCCGGCGGCGTGAGCAGCAGGTGGTCGATGCTGACGGCGCAGTCAAAGCCGAGATCCTCGGCCCGCCGGAGATAGGCGCCCATCTCGTCGAGCGAGGCCGTCCTGGGGCCGAGGGCGAAGCTGGGGAGGCGGAGACCGAATCGCATCGCTCGTCGCTCCTTCGGCGATCTCACTATCCGACGGCCGGCGTGGAAAGCAGCCAGAGACCGAACACCGTGTATCCTACCATGAGCAGCGTCATGGGGAGCTGGCCGATCATCGCGACCCGGGCGCTCGGGGAGAGCCGCAGGGCGAGGAGATGGGCGACGTAGACCGCGGCGACGTGGGCGACGACGATGATGACGACCTGCGCGCACCAAATCCAGTAGACCCAGAACGGATCCGAGAGGAAGGACGCGATGACGTGGAGGTCGCCGGTCCCGAACAGATCCCACCCCCGCCCCAGCGGATCGGACGCCGACCGGGCGGCGTACTGCACATCCACCAAGAAGACCGGCAGATAGTGCGCGATGTGGTACCCCACGGCGATCGGAACGATGGCCAGGACGAAGGCGCCCGGAGCCTGGCCCGCGCCTCCCCCGGGGCTCGAAAGGACTCCCGCCGAGGCGAGGACGGCCGCGTAGGCGAGCGCGAGCGCGGCGAAGACGCCGAGCAGTCCGGCCGTATTCACCGCCATCAGCGCCGTGCGCCCCGGGTATTCCAGGGGATTCACGCCGATCAGGTCGAGCCAGAAAAACGTCCTGGATAGGCCGTCGAACGAGACCGACGCGAGGGCGAGCAGGACGAAGGCGACGCCGCTCAGCCCGAGCTCCCGGACGGACAGGAGGTTCAACGCGGGGAGCGTCACGTCCACCGCCTTGGGGCCGTCCGCGCTCAGGCACTGACTGCAGTCGAGACAGTTCGGGGAGGCGCGGCATTCGAGCCGGCACTCCCTGCACGACCCGGTCGGGACGCGAACGGCGAGCGGTGAGAGCCAGGAGATCATCCTGAAGAAGACGGAAAAGGCCTCCCCGGATTGAAGCCACGGCCCCTCACCGAAGAGGAACATTCCCAGGAAGTTGACGACGAGGTAGGACGCCACGACGCCCGCCAGGAGCGAGGGGTCCGACGGAGCCGGATGGATCAGCTCGAACCACGCGAAGGCGAGGAAGAGGACCAGCGCCGGCCAGCGGCCGGCCCAGCCCGGGAAGGCCAGCGGCGGCTGCGCTCGCCACCGCCGCCCGCGCGGGCCGGACGTCACAAGACGGTAGAGGCCGCTCCAGGGATTGACGTGGACCCACAGATTCCCGACGGCCACGTGGAGATAGGTGAGGCCGATCCACCACACCGTCCAGACGAACAGTGGAAGGGGGTTCGCCAGTGGATCGCGGCTTCCCCGGGATCCCGCCGCGATGAGGGACAGGACGAGGAGCAAGGACAGGAGGCTGGGACAGACGGAGACCACCCATCCTAGGCCGGCCGGGGGATTCACCACGCCCAGCCGCCGCCCCAGCGCCCCGAGTCTCCGAAACCGCTCGGACGGGATCAGCGGTATCAACAGGAACGAGGCCGCGACCGCCACCGCGCCGCCCAGGATGTAGAGGTGAGTGGGAAGCAGAAGGATGTGGGCGCGGCCGGTCGCGTGGGCCTCGGCCACACCCGTCGAGCCGGCCAGAAGGGCGAGAACCGCCAGCGGCCGAGTGACCGTCATTGGGCTCCCAGGCGCGACGACGGCGCGCCTAGCGGAGGCCGTCCTCCTTCTTCGCCTCGGCCACCGTCAGCCCGCCGATGCGGGGGTGCGGGCGGCCGCCGTCGGTGACGGCGACAACGACGACGATCTCATGGGCCTTCGGCGCATCCACGAGACGCACCTCCATGGCGTCAAAGTGGGTGCGCACGAACGCGGCATCCTTGTAGTGCAGCGGCACGTCGATGGGCGTGCCCGGCCCGCCGAGCTTCTTGGCCGAGGGAATGATGGCTTTGCCCCCGCCCACGGCGGCCCGGAACGGGGCCCCGAGCGTGGGATGAAGGATCGCCGCGGCATGCTCATACTCACCGTTCTCCCCGACCACGGCCGCCTTGCCGTAGGAGTGCACGGGCGCCCCCAGGGCGGCGGCCGCGCGTCGCCCGAGAAGATCCCCGAGCTCCTCGCCCGTCTTGATCAGCTCCTGCAGATCCTCCACGAAGCGCCCCGCGAACGGATTCTCGATCACCGCCACCGCGGCGACCTTCCGAACAGGCCGCGCCGCCGGCTTTCCCCCATCCTCCAGAATCTCCTCCGTCACCGTCACGAGCTTTCGGACTCTCATCAGTGTCCTCCCACGGTCGGCCCCCGGCCCTTGACCACCTCGGCGGCGCGCGCCGCCGGCGGCGTGTTCCGGCTCCGTCCGATCCTGATCTGCCCGTCAATGAGAATCATCGAGATGCCGCAGAGGTCCCCCGCCTTCAGCGCCGCGAGGGCCGTCCGGCCCACGGACCCCGTCGGCGCGTCCACGATGCACAGATCGGCCTCTCGCCCCGCCGCGATCACACCCACCGGCAGGTGGTACACCCGCGCCGTGTTCCCGGTCGCCATGCAGATGGCCTCCTCGGCGGCGACCCCGCCCAGCGAGGCCAGATGGGCGATGACACGGAGGATGCCGAGCGGCACCACCCCGGTGCCGGACGGGGCATCGTTGCCGATGATGATGCGGGGAAGCGCCCGGGCCTCCGTCGCCCGCCGGAGCGTATGGAGCGCGGTCTTGCCGTTGCCGCAGTGGACGATCTCGAGCGCCATCTCGGTCGCCACCAGCGAGTCGATCTCCCGCTCGCTCATCGAGGTGGTCCCGCCGTTGATGTGCCCGACCACATGGGGGTCGGCCTCGAGCACCACCTCGGCACTGATGGGATTGGACCCCGCGATCGAGGGCCCGCCGGTGTGGATCGTCACCGTCATGCCGTGCTTCTTGGCCCACTTGACCATGGGGGCCGCGTCTTGGCCGGTCTTCACAGAGCCGAGACCGATCTCCCCGACCAGCTTCACCCCCGCCTTCGCCATCTCGACGAAGTCCTCCTCGACCATCCCCAGCTCGAGGATGGGCGCCCCGGCGTGGACCTTCACCCCGGCCGGGCGCAGGTTCTGGTAGGCCTTGGCCGCGACGATGGCGAGCGCCTTGAGCCCGACGACGTCCTTGGGCCGCCCCGGGAGGTGGACCTCGCCGGCGGAGATCATGGTGGTGAGCCCGCCGTTGAGCCCCGAGTCGATGAAGTCCAGCGTGCGCTGGCGGGGCGTGAAATCGCCGAAGACCGGATGGCAGTGGGAGTCGATCAGCCCCGGAATCACGGTGGTACCCTTGGCATCGATGACGGTGTCGGCGTCACCATCCAGCCCCCTCCCCACGGCGGAGATCTTTCCATCGTCGATCACGATCGTGTCGCCGTCGAGCAGCGGGCGTTGGAGGTCGCCGGACACGATCGCGCCGATCCCTCGGATAACGGTCTTCATCTCGCTTCCTCCTTCCACTAGCCTGCATTATTCACGAACCATGGTCGAGTGTAGCGGGCGGGGCCTGTCGCAGGGCGCCACCCGCCCGGTCGCGCCATCGCCGTTCGTGAATAATGCGCCCTGGGGCGGGCGCCCGGGGCGGACGTTCACCGCCTGACGCCCAAATACCTCAGCAGAACCTCCGGGTTCGAGGCCAGTGCCTCCGGCGTCGATTCATACCGTACGGACCCGTTCTCCAGCAACACCACCCGATCGGCCACGCGGAGTGCCAGATCGATCTTCTGCTCCACCAAGAGCACCCCCACCTGACGGACTTTCAGGGCGCGGATGGTGTCGAGGAGCCGTCGGATCAGGGCCGGCATGAGGCCCTCGCTCGGCTCGTCCATCAGCAACACCTTCGGCTCCGTGCAGAGCGCCCGGGCGGTGGCCAGCATTTGCTGCTCCCCGCCACTCAACGTCCCCGCGCGTTGTCCGAGTCGCCCGCGAAGCGGGGGAAAGAGGTCGAGCACCCAGGCCAGCCCCGCGTCGCCGCTGCCCTTGAGCAGCAGGCCCATCTTGAGATTCTCCCCGACGGTCAAGAAGGGGAAGATCCTCCGGCCCTGCGGCACGTAGCCGATCCCGCACCGCGGGATGTCGTGCGGCCGAAGCCCGGTCAACTCGCGCCCGTCGAGCGCGATCCTGCCGGAGCGCGGCGGCACCAGGCCCATGATGGCGCGGAGCGTCGTCGTCTTCCCCGCGCCGTTCCGGCCGAGGAGGCACAGGATCTCCCCCGGCGAAAGACGAAGCGAGACATCCTTGAGCACGTGGGCTTCCCCATAGTAGCAGTGGAGACCGTCCACGGTCAGCATCACAGGCCCAGATACACCTTCTGCACGTCGGGATGCGCTTCGACCTCGCTCGGCGTTCCCTCGGCGAGGATGTCGCCCTTGTCCATCACGGTCACCTTCGTCGCCAGCTCCAGCACCACCGCCATGTTGTGCTCGATGAGCAGCATGGTGACCCCGCGCGAGAGGGCCCGGATGAGCCGGGAGAGGGCGGCGATTTCCTCAGGGGCCAGCCCCTGGGTGGGCTCGTCCAGGATCAGCAGTTCCGGCTTGAGGGCGAGCGCCATGGCCACCTCCAGGAGCTTCTGATGGCCGTATGGCAGCGAGCCGGCATGCCGGTCGCCGGCGTCCGGCAGTCCCACCTGGGCCAGTGCCGCCTGCACGTGCTCCGCCAGCGTGCGCTGGGGGAGGGTGAGTCGGCTGAGGGCGCCCGTCATCAGCCTCCGTTGCGCCGCCAGGGCGACATTCTCAAACACGGTGAGATTCTTGAAGATGCTGGTGACCTGGAATGTGTAAACGATCCCGAGGGCGACCCGGTCCCAGGCCCGGAGCCCGGTGACGTCTTTGCCCTTGAACAGCACCCGTCCCGAGGTCGGGCTGATCCGTCCGCTGATCATGCTGACGAGCGTGGTCTTTCCGGCCCCGTTGGGCCCGATGATGGCGCGGATCTCGCCTGTCTCGAGGCGGAAGTCCACCCGGCGGACGGCCTCGAGCCCGTCGAACGTCTTGGACAGCCCCGTCGTCTCCAGGAGTCGAGTCACGGCAGCCACCTCGCCCAGCGAGTCCGGATCCCTCCCATCACGCCGGCGGGAAACCACATGATCAGGATGAGGAGGGTGGCGCCGACGAGCAGCAGGTAGCTGGACGTCAGCCCGCTGGCGATGTCCACGACGTAGGTCATCAGGGCCGTTCCCAGCAACGGGCCGAGGGTGGTCCCGGTGCCCCCCAGGAGCGTCCACAGCAGCGGGTAGATGGAGTAGAGGATGGAGGCGAAGGAAGAGCCGACGTAGGAGAACATCAGGGTGTAGAGCGAGCCGGACGCGCCGGCGATGGTGCCCGACGCAATCAGCGCGAGCAGCTTGTAGGACAACGGGTTATAGCCCAGCAGCCGCGTCCGCTCCTCGTTCTCCCGGACCCCCACGAGCACCCGGCCGATGGGGGAGCGCGTCAGCCAGACGCTCAGCATCAGGCAGAGGGCGAAGACGACCAGCGCCAGGTTGTACTTGACGGCCGGATCGGAGAAGGCGAACTCCCGTCCGCCCGCCCGGAGCGGCGCGAGCTGCCCGGAAATGATGAACCCCTGATCGCCCATCGTGATCTCGTTGAAGTAGAGCGTGGCCAGGTAGAAGGCCTGGGAAAACATCATCGTGACGATGAGAAAGGACACCCGGCTGGCGCGGAGCGTGACCAGCCCCAGGGCGGTGGCCATGACCGCGCTGGCGAGCACGCCCAGCCCGAACGCCGCGCCGGCCCCGACCCCGAAGTAGAGGATCGTCAGGCCGGTCGCATACATCCCCGAGGCGAACAACATGGCGTGGCCGAGGCTCATGAGCCCCGCGTAGCCCAGGAGCACATTGTAGCCGATCGCATAGACCGCGAGGACCATGATGCGCGCCAGCATGATCTGGTGGAAGGGCGGGACCACGACCTGCAGTCCCAGCAACAGGAGGATGACCGCGAGATGCAGGGCCCACACCGCGCGCGCCCCGGGCCGCCTCACGTCCCCTCCTCGCCGAAGAGACCCCCCGTCCGGAGGACCAGCACGAGCGCGACGAGCAGCGTGGCGACGATCTTCGCGAGCGTGGGGGAGAAGAACACCGACACGAGGCCGTCGCTGACCCCGATCAGGAACGCCGCGGCCACCGTCCCGCCGAGGCTGCCGAGGCCCCCGAGGATGACGACGATGAACGACATGAGGAGCGCGTCCAGCCCCATGAGGTAGTGGGCCTGCTGGATGGGTACCACCAGCGCCCCGGCCATCGCCGCGAGCCCGGCGCCCAGCGCGAACACGAGCGCGTAGACCCGGTCGACGGAGACGCCGAACGCCTGCGCCATCTCGCGGTCCTGCTGGGTGGCGCGCATGTAGAGCCCCAGCGTCGTCCGGGACATCACGAGCCAGGTGGCCCCGAGGAGCGCGGCCGAGACGCCCGCGACGACCAGCTTGTAGCCGGAGTATCCGAACCACGGGAAATCGAGCCGGAAGTAGACGGGGGCGGCGACCGGGCGCGCGTAGGGCCCGTACACGGTCAGCACGAGCTGCTGAATGATGTAGAGGAGCCCGATGGTCGCGACGATGGTGCTCTCGGGCTTGTACTCGAGTCGGCGGAGGACGAGCCGGTCCGCGAGGAAGGCGGCGGCGCCGACGAGGAGCGGCGCGGCGACCAGTGCCGGCAGGAATCCGCCCGGCAGGGTGGAGAAGTACCAGGCGATGACCGCGCCCAGCATGAAGAACTCCCCGTGGGCCACGTTCACGATGCGCATGACCCCGAAGACGAGGGAGAGGCCCAGGGCCGTGAGCGCCAGCACGAAGCCCGTGACCGTTCCTTCAAGCAGGGCGAGAAAGAGATGACCCTCGAAGCTCATGAGCGGGGCACCACGGGCGGCCCGCGGGGACCGCCCGTGGCGAAACGCGACTCAGGCGTTACAGCGGCTGCTTTCGATAATCCGCCTCGGGTGGATAGAGCGAATCCTCGATCTTGGTCCGGTGGACGACCTTGAGCCGCCGGTTCTCCACCTTGGAGATGAACTGCTGGCCGAAGCTCTGATGGATCTGGCCGACGAACTTCTTGGGCCCCTGCGGGTGCTGAATCCCCTCGTTGAACCACTGGACCTCTTCCAGGGTCTCGATCAGCGCCCGGTAGTCTTTCGGGGTGGGGTCCCGGTAGCCGCTCTGCTCGACGGCCTGCTTGATGACAAACAGGGTTTCCCAACACCCGAACATATGCGAATAGGTGGAAACATCCTTGGGGTCCCGGACACTCGCGCCGGCGTCGTTGACGCCCACCCGATCGCGGTAGAAGCGCTCGTGCGGCGTGGGGTAGCCGCCCGCGTACCGCGGGAAGGCCTCCCAGAAGTGCGTCCCCTCGAGGTACTCGAGCCCGGGGCTCGCGAGATCGACCCCTTCGAGCGAGTCGATGAACCCGAAGATCTGGGGGCGCCGCGCGCCGAAGTGCTCCCCCATCTCCTTGACGAAGGTCAGCACGCCCGGCCCCACCATCACGTGATACAGCACCTCGGTGTCCGCCGGCACGCGGGCGAAGTACTTGCTGAACGAGGTTTCCGTCGGCGGGATCGCGAGGCGGGCCTGGATCGTCCCTCCGAGCGCGGGAACGGCCCGCCCCAGGAAGTCCCGGTGATCGTAGCCGAACGCATAGTCGGGGAAGATCATCGTGATCTTCTTCCCGAGGTTCTTGACGAGCCAGCCCGAGATGCCGGTGACTTGCGCGCGGACGTCGGTGATGCCCGGCTGAAAGACGTACCGGTTCAGTTTCCCGGAGGCCACGTGGTAGCCCTCACTCACCACGAAATACGGGATCTTCAGCTCGCCGGCCCGGGGGGCCGAGGCGATCACGACGTGGGAGAAGAGGGTGCCGTAGATGAAATCGACCTTGTGGTGCACCGCGAGCTTCTCGACGACCTCCGCGCCGCGCCTGGGATCGGTTCCGTCATCCTCGGGCACGAGCTGGATCGGCCGCCCGGCGATCCCGCCCATCTCGTTGATGAGGGTCGCGGCCGCCGTCGCCGTCCGCTCGTACCACCGCCCGTAGACGGCCCCGATGCCGGTCCGGTGGACCTGGAACCCGATCTTGATCGGGGTCCGCGCCGGTTGGGCCGCGGCGCGGGAGACGGAAGCCGCGGGCGAGAAACCTCCCACGCCGCCGACGATTCCCGCCCCGACCAGCGCGCCCGCCGCCTTGATCGCGGCTCTCCTGGAGATTTTCTCGGATGCCACCCTCGTGCCTTCGCTCACGTGCTCCATGGCTGGCCTCCTTGGGTCCATCGCGTCGCCCTCACGCCTATCATGCTCACCGGACGAAATCAAGGCCGAACTTGCTCGCCCTCGCGCCCGCGAGCCCGGATCGCCTGCCAGACGCGGTACGGCGTCAGGGGCAGCTCGAGCAGTCGCTCGCCCTCGATCCCCAGGGCGTCCGCCACGGCGTTGGCGATCGCCGCCGGCGCGGCGACGGTCCCCCCCTCGGCCATCCCCTTGAAGCCGCCCGGCGTGGTGGGCGACGGGGTTTCGAGGTGGTCCATCTCGATCGCCAGGGCGTGGGCGAAGGTCGGGAGCGCGTAGTCCAGAAACGAGCCGGTGACGAGCTGGCCGCTCCCATCGTAGACGAGCTCCTCGAGGAGCGCGAGGCCGATCCCCTGCGCCACCCCGCCGGCGATCTGCCCCTCGACGATCGTCGGGTTGATCATGGGGCCGCAATCCTCCACGACCAGGTAGCGGAGGAGCTTCACCTGGCCGGTCTCCGGGTCCACCTCCACCACCGCCACGTGGGTCCCGTAGGAGAACGTCGTGGTCGGGCTGAACGCCCGCGTGGCCTCGAGGCCGGGGTCCTCTCCCCCCTCGAGGAGCGCGCGCGGAGGGTAGTAGGCGGCCCGCGTCACGGCCGACCAGGGCAGGAAGCGATGCGGCGCGCCCCGCACCCGAAACCGGCCGTCCACGGCCTCCACGTCCCTCGGGTCCGCCTCCAGGAGCGCCGCGGCGATCCGGGCGGCCTTTTCCCGCACGGTGGTCGCGGCGAGGACAATCGCGCCGCCGACGCCGGCGGCGCCGCGGCTGGCGAAGGTGCCGCTCCCGAACGGGCAGCGGTCCGTGTCCCCGGCCACCACGGTCACCGCCGCGCGCTCGACGCCGAGGGTGTCGGCCGCGAGCTGGCCAAACGCGGTGGCGTGCCCCTGCCCCTGGGAGACCGCGCTCACGAGCACCTCCACCTGCCCCGAGGGCGCGACGCGCACGGTCGCCGCGTCCTGACCCGGAACCTCCCGCATCCCGCGCCCGCGATAAGTGGCGCAGCCGATGGCCGTGCCCTCCACGAAGCAGGCGAGGCCGATGCCGACCCGCCGGCCGGCGCGCCGCTCGGCCTCGACCTGACGCCGGAGGCCCGCGTACTCCGAGATCTCGAGCGCCCGCTCCAGGCAGGCCCGATAGTCCCCGCTGTCGTAGCAGAGGCCGGCGGGGTTGGCGTACGGCAACCGGTCCGGCGGGATGAGGTTCCGCCGGCGGACCTCGGCAGGGTCGAGCGAAAGCCGCCGGGCGAGCAGATCCACGAGTCGTTCGCGGGCGAAGGTGGCCATGACCTGGCCGACCCCCCGGTAGGCGCCCGCGGGACACTTGGTCGTGGCCACGGCCACCGCCTCGTACGCGTAGTGGGAGATGTCGTAGGGGCCGGGCAGGGAACTGGCGGCCCCGAGAGGCTCGAGGGCCGCCGTCAGGGGGGAGACCGAGTAGGCGCCCACGTCCGAGAGGATCCGCGCCCTCAACCCGAGGACCCGACCTTCGCGGTCGGCCGCCAGCTCGACCCGCAAGCGCTGCTCGTGGGCGTGGATGCTGGCCTCGAAGTTCTCCCGACGCCGCTCGACCCATTTCACCGGCCCTCCGAGGCGGAGCGCCAGGAGGCTCACGACCACCTCCTCCGGACAGAGGTGCATCTTGATGCCGAAGGCCCCGCCCACGTCGGGCGCCAGCACCGTAATCCGGGTCTCGGCGAGGCCCAGATGCTCGGCCAGGGCGACGCGGAGGAGGTGGGGGGTCTGGGTGGACGACCAGACCCGGAGGCGATCGGCGGCGGGATCGTACCAGGCCAGGACGCCGCGGTTCTCGATCGCCGCGCCCGTGACGCGCCCCGTCCTGAACTCCGCTCCGACGACGACCGGCGCGCGGGCAAACGCGGCCTCCGCGTCACCCGCGCCGCCGCGGGTCCGGAGGAACGTGTTCGCGGGGACCTCGGCCTGCAGCTCGGGCGCGCCCGGGGCGAGGGCGCTCTCGAGATCGGGGAGCGGCGGGAGCGGCTCGTACTCCACCCGTACCGCGCTGGCCGCGTCGTCCGCGAGATAACGGTCCCGGGCCACGACGACCGCCACGGGCTCACCGGGGAACCGCACCCGGTCCACGGCGAGCGGCCACCACTGGCCACCCGCATATCCGTCGGCCTCGAGGGACGCGCGGATGGGTTGGACCTGGGACTTCGCCTCGGCCCCTGTGAGGACGTAGAGCACGCCGGGCAATCGGCGGCAGGCCTCCGTATCGACCCGGACGAGCCGCGCGTGAGCGAAGGGGCTTCGGACGAACACCGCGTGAGCCGTGCCGGGCGGGGCGAGGTCATCCAGGTAGCGACCGCGGCCCGTGAGATAGCGTCGGTCCTCCTCACGGGGGACACGCTGCGCCATGTGGCCTCGAGGGTTGGCGGGGCTCATAAGGAGGATGGGGAACGGTCAGCCCGATACTAGGAAAGGGCGTCGCGCATGTCAAGGCACGCCGTTGCGGTGGTCCGCGAACCTGGACTACAATGGGGCCACCATGCGCGAGTATCACTACCGCGTGGATCGCGAGGGGCGTATCTTCCACGAGGAAAGCGAGATCCTCGACCCCTTCGTGCTCAGATTTTTCCTGCGCGCCATGACGCGGACACCGGACGGCCGTTACCTCGTTCTCTGCCAGGACGAGCACAACTGGTTCGCGCCCCACGACACTCCCTTCGTCGTCCAGCGCCTCCGGCCGACCGTCCGGGATGGCCGCCTCGACGCCGTGGAACTCTGCTTCGCGGGCGATCACCGCGAGCCGCTCGACCCCGGAAGCCTCGAGACCGAGGACGGGCACCTGTTCTGCCGCGTTCGCCGCGGGGCCTTTCGCGCCCGCTTCGGCCGGGTGGCGATGCAGCAGCTGGCGCCGTTCCTGGCCGAGGACGGAGGGGAGCCGGCGCTGCTCCTGGCCCGCGTCCGCCATCCCATCTCCAGCCCGACGCCGGTCACGATCCAAGGAAAAAAGCGCAACGGGACTGAAGGCCGCAAGGTAATCGCGACAGCTGAAACGGGCATGAGAATTAGCGAGGAGCGAGAGTGGGGCGGGGGCGGGCGTGGCGACAGCCCGGGTGCCCGCCCTAGGTGAGGAAGGGCCTCCCGGACGTGAAGGCCGCCGCGCGAGAGCAGCAGCGGAGATCGGGCATGAGGACCCGCGGAACGTGAGATTCGGGCGGGGGCGGGCGTGGCGACAGCCCGGGTGCCCGCCCCAGGTGAAGGAACCATGGACTTCAAGCTCTCGCCCCAGGAAGAAGCCTTCCGCGACGGGCTCCGCCGCTGGCTCGAGGTCAACGCTCCCGGCGACTGGGCCAAGATCCGGACCCGCTTCGCCACTCGGGAGGAGCAGACCGCCTTCCTGCGGGACTGGCAGCGGCGGCTCTACGAGGCCGGGTACGTCGGGCTCCACTGGCCCAAGGAGTACGGCGGGCGCGGCGCCACCATCATGGAGCAGGCAATCTTCTACGAAGAGATGGCGCGCGCCAAATCCCCCGAGCTGCCCAATGCCATCGGGCTCGACATGGCCGGCCCGGCCATCATCCGCCACGGCACGGAGGCCCAGAAGAAGCGCTACCTGCCGAAGATCCTCTCGGCCGAGGAGGTCTGGAGCCAGGGGTTCTCCGAGCCCAACGCGGGGAGCGACCTGGCGGCCGTCGAGACCCGCGCTGAGCGCAGAAACGGCCGCTACCTCATCAACGGCCAGAAGGTCTGGACCTCCTACGCCCATTACGCCCAGTGGTGCATCGTGCTGGCCCGGACCGATCCGAAGGCGCCGAAGCACAAGGGGCTGACCTACTTCCTCGTGGACACGAAGACGCCGGGCTTCAGCGTCAAGCCGCTCCGCCAGATGAGCGGCGACGCCGAGTTCAACGAGCTCTACTTCGAGAACATGGAGGTTCCCGCGGAGAACATCCTGGGCCAGGAGAACGGCGGCTGGGAGGTGGCCATCACCACGCTCATGTTCGAGCGCGGGCCGCGCACCCTCTCCCGGACCCTGACCCTGATGCAGGGGATCGACCAGGCGCTGGAGCTGGCGCGGCGGCTCCCGCCGGACGGCCGGAAGCTCGCGAAGGATCCCCTGATCCGCCAGCGGCTCGCCCAGTTCGTGATCGACTGCCACGCGCTCAGGTACTCGAACCTCCGCACGCTCACCAAGCTCCTCCGGGGCGAGCCCCCCGGGCCGGAGGGATCAGCCGCCAAGCTCTTCTTCAGCGAGACGTGGCAGCGGCTGCTGGAGCTCATCCTGGACATGCAGGGCCCCTACGCGCTGCTCTGGGAGGGGACCGACTGGGCGATCGAGGGAGGCTACTGGCAGTTCCGCCACCTCCGGTCCCGGGGCGACACCATTGCCGCCGGGACGTCGGAGATCCAGCGCAACATCATCGGCGAGCGCGTCCTCGGCCTGCCGAAAGGCTAGGCTCGGGCGAGGATTGAAACCTAGGGCTAGGGGGATTCGCCCCGCCGCGTCGGGTCCACGAACTCGAACGACTCCACTACCACCCGGTACTGCCGCTCCGAGCCCGCGGCCACCAGGCGGATCTCGAAATCGGAAGACCCGTGGGCGGGGACGTCCCCCGGGACATAGCCCCGGGCGCGGCTGACGACCTTCCCCGACCCATCGAGCCCCTCCGCTCGGAGGAACACCCGGCTCGCCGGCAGCCGTGACAGGTTCTGGATCCCGCCCAGGATCAGGACGCGCGACGGGCCGATGCGCTCCGAGTTCCACGTCAGGCGGAGATCCTTGTCCGACTGGGGGCTCATCCACTGGCCCCCGGCGGGGGCGGCGGCCAGCCCGAGCGCGACGAGCCCGGCGGCGACGCCCGCCGCGAGCCTACTCATACCGGAGGGCCTCGATGGGATCCAGGCGGGACGCCTTCCGGGCGGGGTAGAAGCCGAAGAAGATCCCGACGGCCCCGGAAAAGCCGAAGGCGAGCAGGATCGACTCGGCCTGGATGAGCGTCCGCCATTCGGCCAGGGTGGCGATCCCGTACGAGGCCACGAGGCCGAGGCCGACCCCCACCAGCCCGCCGACCAGAGAGAGGGTCAGCGCCTCCACGAGGAACTGGGCCAGGATGTCGCGCCGCCGGGCGCCGACGGCCATCCGCAGGCCGATCTCCCGGGTCCGCTCGGTCACCGACACCAGCATGATGTTCATGATGCCGATGCCGCCCACGAGGAGCGACACCGAGGCGATCGCCGCGAGGAGCATGGTCAGCACGCGCGAGGATTCCTCCTGGGCCTGGAGGACCTCGGACAGGTTCCGGAGCCAGAAGTCGTCGTCCTGGTACGGTTGGAGGCGGTGGCGCTGGCGGAGGAGGTCGCGGATCTGCTGCTCGGCCTCCTTCATGTCCGCCCCCTCCTTGACCTTGATGGAGATGGCGCCCACGGAACGGGCGTTGGCCTGGCTCACCCCCAGCACCTTCTTCTTGGCGGTGGAGAGCGGGATCAGGATCGTGTCGTCCTGGTCCTGCCCCCAGGTGTTCTGGCCCTTCCGGTCCAGCACGCCGATGACGGTGAAGGGGACCCTCCGGATCCTGATGAGCTGGCCGAGCGGGTCGGAATCGCCGAACAGGTTCAGCACCACCGTCTGGCCCAGCAGCGCCACCTTGGTGGCCCCGTCAACGTCCTCCTGGGCGAAGGGCTTCCCGGCAACGACCGCCCACTCCCGCGCCTCGAAGTACTCCGGCGTGACCCCCTGGAGGATGGTGGACCAGTTCAGGTTGCCATAGACGATCTGACCGCTGCCGCGCATGGACGGCGCGGCGGTCTGGACCCCCGGGACGTCCCGGATCATCGCCCAGGCGTCTTCCTCGGTGATGGTGAGCTGGGTGCCGTGGCCCAGGCGCACGCCGCCCGACGTCGTGGTTCCGGAGAGCACGATGATGAGGTTGGAGCCGAGGCTCTGAATCTGCTCGGCGACGCGGGACTGGGCGCCCGCCCCCACCGACACCATGGCGATGACCGCGCCGACGCCGATGATGATCCCGAGCATCGTGAGGGCGGTCCGGAGGGCGTTGACCCGGAGGGCCCGCAGCGCGATCCGGGCGCCTAACACGAACTTCACGCGTCCTCCTCGTCGGCGGCGGGGAGCTGCGCCAGCAGCGCGCGGGCCTCCTGCCGTCTCAGGACCGGCTCGTCCTTGACGACCCGCCCGTCCCGAAAGCTCAAGATCCGCTCCGCGTACCGAGCGATGTCGGCCTCGTGGGTGACCAGCACGATCGTGATCCCGCTCCGGTTCAGCTCCTGGAAGAGCGACATGATCTCGACGCTCGTCCGCGTGTCCAGGTTGCCGGTGGGCTCGTCGGCCAGGATCAGGGCCGGCTCGTTGATCAGGGCGCGCGCGATGGCCACCCGCTGCTGCTGCCCCCCGGAGAGCTGGGCCGGGAGGTGATCCGCGCGGTCGGCCAGCCCCACCGCCTCGAGCCGGGACCGGGCCCGGGGCCGGCGCTCCCGGGGCGCGCTCCCATTGTAGAGGAGGGGCAGCTCCACATTCTCCAGGGCGCTCATCCGGGGCAGGAGGTTGAACGTCTGGAAGACGAACCCGATCTTCTTATTGCGGATGCCAGCAAGCCGGTCCCCGCTGAGGTTGGAGACGTCCTCCCCTTCGAAGAGGTAGCGCCCGGTGGTCGGGGTGTCTAGGCACCCGAGAAGGTTCATGAAGGTGGACTTGCCGGAGCCCGAGGGCCCCATGACCGCCGCGAACTCGCCGGCGTGGATGGTGACCGACACGCCGCGGAGGGCGTGGACCCGGTGGGATCCCAGGCGGTAGTCCTTGACGATGCCCTGGGTCTCGATGAGGGGCGGGGCCAAGGGCTCAGAGCCTCAGCCGCGGGGCTCCGGTGGGCGGGGTCGGCCGCTCCGTGGATCCGACGATGACCTCCTGCCCCTCGCGGAGCGCCTCGCCGTCGAGCACCTCCGTGAAGCTCCCGTCGCTGATGCCAAGCTGGAGGTTCACGGGCGCGGGCTTCCCATCGGGCCCCACGACCCAGACCCGCCCCGCCGGTCCCCGGCCCTGGGCCACCTGGGCCCCGGGGCCTCCGCCCGGGCGTCCCTGGGGACCGCCCCGCGGCGGGCCGTCGCCCTGAACCCCCTGAGGGCGGAAGCGCAGGGCGGCGTTGGGCACCTTGAGGACGGAGGGCTTCTGATTCACCACGACCTTCACGTTGGCCGTCATTCCAGGCAGGAGCTTGAGATCCGGATTCTGGACGCCGACCACCACGTTGTAGGTGACCACGTTCTGCACGACCTGGGGGGCTTTCCGGATCTGGACGACCTGGCCCGCGAAGGCCCGCACGGGAAACGCGTCCACCGTGAACGTGACGCGGTCCCCGACCCGGATCCGGCCGATGTCGGCCTCGTCCACGCTGGTGTCCACCTGCATCTGGGTCAGGTCCTGGGCGATGGTGAAGAGCGTGGGCGCCTGGAGGCTGGCGGCCACCGTTTGCCCCACGTCCACGTTCCGGGAGACGACGGTCCCATCCACCGGCGCGCGGATGTAGGTATGGGCCAGGTCCACCAGCGCCTGGTCGAGCGCCGCCTTCTTCAGCTTGACCTGGGCATGGGCGGCCTTGAGCAGGGCCTCGGCCACGCCGAGTTGGGCCTGGGTCATGCGGATCTGGGAGGCGAGCGCCCGCTCCTGGGCCTGGGCCGACTCCAGCTGCGCGGCAGCGGAGTCGTGGGTGGCCTGGGAGGTGTCCTTGTCGCTCTGGGAGATGAGCTCCTTCCGGAGGAGCTCGGTCTTGCGATCCAGGTCGCGCCTGGCGTCGAGGAGGGCGACCTGCGCCTTCGCCGTCTGGGCCCGGGCGCCGGCCAGCGACGCGCGGGCGTTTTCCACGTCGGCGCGCGCCCGCTCCAGGTTGGCCGTCTGGTTCAGCACCGACGCCTGGGCGTTTTCCAGATCTGCCCGGGCCTGGTTGGCCTTGGCCTCGAAGAGGTCCGGGTCGATGTGCGCGATGAGCTGGTCTTTCTTCACCTGGGAGTTGAAATCGGCGTGGAGCTCCTTGATCTGCCCGGACACCTGGGAGCCGACCTGGACGGTGATGACGGCGTTGAGGTTCCCGGTGGCCGACACGGTGGCGGTCAGGGGCCCCCGCTCCACCCGGGCGACCCGGTACTTGGGGGTGCCGCCCCGCCCCTGGGCGTAGAACCAGACGCCCGTGGCCCCGGCCGCGACGAGCACGATGACGAAGAGACTAAGAAGGCGACGCTTCATGCCAGAAATAATTGTATCCCCGTTCCGTCGACGCGGCTACCCGGTCTCCCGCGCGATGTCAGTTGGCACGGCGCGCTAGCGGCGGCCGAGGGCGCGTTCCAGGCGCGACACCGCGATGCGATAGTCGGTCAGCGCCTGGGCCTCGGTGGACTGGGCCTGGGTCAGGGCGAGCTGGGCATCGGTGAGCTCGATGATCGTGCCGACTCCGGCGTCGAAGCGTCCCTGGGCGAGCCTGAAGTTCTCCTGAGCCGACTCGACGGCCTTCTTCGCCGCCTGGGTCCGCTCCTGCGTCTCGTGCAGGTTCAGGTCCGCCTGGACGACCTCCTGGCTGATGCTGAGCTCGATCGCCTGGACGCGCGAGCGCGCAGCGTCCACATTTTTGTTCGCTTCCTGATAACGCGCGATCTTGTTCCCCCCATCGAAGATCGACCAGTTGAGCTGGAGGCCAAGCTGCCAGGTCTCGGCAAGATCATCCGGGCTCGTCGGGTTCCTGAACGTCCCGCCGTAGGAGCCGACGCCGGAGACGTCGGGAAAGAAGTTCCGGAAGGCCTGGCGGACGGACGCGTCGGCGGCGGTGACGAGCGCGTTGATCCGGCGGTACTCAGGCCGCTGCCGGAGGGCCTCCGGGATCAGTTGCCCCTCCACCATGGGAGAGGGCTCGAAGGACGGGACGTCCTTCACCTCCGTGGCGGTGTTGACGTCAATCCCCATGGCCGTGTTGAGCGCGACGCGCGCGAGGCGCTCGGCGTTCTTCGCCTGGATGAGGGTCACGTGGGCGTTGGCGAGATCCACCTCCGCCCGGGTCACGTCGAACTTCGGCCGCGTCCCCACCTCGTAGAACCCCTTGGCGCTTCTCAAGTTGAGTTCGGCCCGGGCGACGGCCTCCTGGTTCACGGTTATCAGACGTTTCCCGAAGAGCAGGTTGAAGTAGGCTTCCTTCACGGCCAGGATCACCTGGTCCTTCTGAACCTCCGCGTCGAGTCGCGACACCTCCGCCTGGGCCCGCGCCGCGTCCGTCGCGGCGAAGGTCTTGCCAAAGTCGAAGAGGATCTGGGAGAGGGTGACCTGGGCCGTGGAATTGGTGCTCCAGAGCGGGGAGGGCTTCGGGGCGCCCCCGCCGACGGTGCCCGAGAAGAACTGGGATTGCTGGCGGTTGGCGAACCAGCTACCGGCGAGCTGGGGGAGGACCGCCGAGAGCGCCTGGTTGACGCGGAACCTGGCCGCCTCGTAGTCCTGGAGCCGCGCCCGAATGTTGGGCTCCGTGGCCAGGGCGATGCCGATCGCCTCCTCCAGTGTGAGGACTCGGCCGGCGACGGGGGAGGGGGGGGCCTGCGCCGGGCCGGTTCCCTGGGCCAGGGTTTCCACTGGGGCGAGCCAGGCCGCGAGGCCCAGGGTCAGAGACATTGCCACCTGCCGCGTCAGACGGGCTCCGCTCATCGCAAATCTCCTTCTCCTGGAAGGCGTCCCAGTCGCTAGGGACCATTATTCTACCGGTGCCCGCGACGCCAAAGGCAGGAAAAAGATGCTACGGATCGCGGCCGAGCAGGCTCCGCATTTCGGACCGAAAATCCTTCAACTTGTGCCGGATCTGCTCCGCCCTCGCCAGCTGCTCCGGCGTCAACACCGCGCGAATCTCCAGGGCCACTTGGAGCGCCTCCTGGGTGAGCTGGCCGCGGAGCTGCCCGATCTGCTCCACGAGGGGCGCGACGTCGTCGGCTTGGAGAGGGCCCGGCGCATACAGCTTCTCTCCCAGCTGCTCGTGCGCGCTCCGGAGCTGAGCCAGAAGGGCGCGAAACTGGGCCTGGTGGGCGCCCACGACCTGCTTCACCTGAACCTGCTGAGCCTCCGTGAGGCCAACCCCCTTCACGAGGAGGGGCAGGCTCATGTAGAAGCCACTCCCGTGGCCCCTCCCGCGCCCAGTGCTGGCGATACAGGGCCTCGTACTAGGCGTGCCAGGGTGGGACAGCGGTCAAGGTCCCCATCCGTTCGTTCCGCTCACCCTCATAGAC
>JACPSW010000027.1 GCA_016193045.1 Candidatus Rokuibacteriota bacterium
GAGGTCTTCGTGCGGGTGAAGGGGAAGCACGCGGGACGTCCGATCGGCAGCTTCCGCAAGACGTGGGCGCGCGCGTGCCGAGCGGCGGGTGCTCCCGGTCTCCTCGTCCACGACCTGCGGCGCTCCGGCATCCGCAACATGGTCCGGGCGGGCGTCGCCGAGCACACGGCGATGAGGATCTCCGGCCACAAGACGCGGTCGGTCTTCGACAGGTACGACATTGTCAGCGAGAGCGACCTCCAGGAGGCGGCCCGCCGGATCGCGGCGAGCGCGGCTGTGTCCGGGGCTGTGCCCGTCGCTGCGGGCACAATTACGGGCACAATCGGGCGTTCTGGGGTAAAATCCCCTCGCTAAGCTACTGATCTTTCAGGGTTCGGCGGTGTAGCTCAGCGGCAGAGCAGGGGTCTCATAAGCCCCGTGTCGGAGGTTCAATTCCTCCCACCGCCACCAGCCTCATCCTTCAGGTCGGATCCCGGCTGATCCTGTAATCCCGGATCTTTTTGTTGAGCGTCTTGATGTCGATCTCGAGGACGCGGGCCGCCTGGCTCTTGTTCCACCCCGTGGCCTCCAGGACACGCGCGACGTGGAGCCGCTCGACCTCCTCCAACGAGAGCCGGCTCGGGTCCGCGGGGGCGGGCGTCGCCTCCGCGCGAATCTCCGGCGGGAGATCCTCCGGCCGGATGTCGTCTCCGTCGTTCAGGATGTGCAGGCGCTCGATCACGTTCTGGAGCTGGCGGATGTTCCCCGGCCAGGCGTAGCGCGCGAGGAGGTCGAGCGCCGCCGGCGAGAAGGCCAGGGGGCGCCCGCCGCGTCGTGGCCGGCCGGCGAAGTGCTGGATCAGCAGGGGAATGTCCGAGCGGCGCTCGCGCAGGGGGGGGAGCCGCAGGACGACCGCGCTGATCCGGTAGTACAGGTCCGACCGAAAGCGTCCCTCGGACGCGTCGCGCTCCAGGTCCCGGGCGGTGGCGGCCACGACGCGCACGTCCACGTGGAAGGCGCGCTCGGCGCCCACGCGCCGGACTTCGCCGGAGTCCAGGGCCCGCAGCAACCGGACCTGCATGGCGGGGGACATCTCCCCGATCTCGTCGAGGAAGAGCGTGCCGCCGTCCGCCGCCTCCATGAGGCCGACCTTGGTCGCGACGGCCCCGGTGAAGGCCCCCTTGACGTGGCCGAAGAGCTCCGACTCCAGCAGCGGGGCGGGCATGGCCCCGCAGTTCACCGAGATGAACGGCCGGGCCGCCCTCGGGCTCCCCAGGTGCAGCGACCGGGCGACGAGCTCCTTGCCGGTCCCGCTCTCGCCCAGGACCAGGACCGCGCTCCCGCTCTGAGCCACGCGCTCGACGACCCCCATGAGCTCCCGGATCGGCGGGCTTTCCCCCACCATGACGGCCGGCGGATCCCGGTGGGTGAGGACGCCCTTGAGGTGGACGTTCTCCATCCGGAGCGCCTTCTTGTCGGCCGCCTTGGCGACAACCTCTCTCAGCTCGGCGTCGTTCCAGGGCTTGGCGAGGTAGTGGTAGGCGCCGAGGCGCATCGCCTCCACGGCCGTCGGGACTTCCGCGTGCGCGGTCAGCACGATCACCTCGGGCTCCAGCTCGGACTCCTTGATCCAGCGGAGGAGCTCCAGTCCGTTCATGCCGGGCATGACGAGGTCGGTGAGGACGAGGTCGAACTCCCGGCGGGAGAGCGGGTCCATGGCGGCCCGACCCGACTCGGCCCCCACCGCCTCGTGGCCTGCGGCGGCAAGGGTCTCGACCAGGAGGTCCCTGGTCTCGGACTCGTCGTCCACTACGAGGATTCGCGCCATGCGCCCATCAAACGGCCGCCGGAGCCGGGCCGTCCACGAAGTTCCTGAGGCGGGTTCTAGACGGAATGCGGCAGGCGGGAATCGACGAACTTCTTGAGGCGCAGGAAATCCGGGTTCGTCAGGTCTACGAACGTGAACGCGTGGCCGTCGGGGTCCCGGCGGACCAGCAGCGACAGCACGGAAATGAGGGGTTCTCCGTCGGGCGGGCAGAACGACAGCCGCACGGTGCCGCCGGGCTCCACATCCGCCGCCGAGCGCACCTTCACGCCGAAGGGGCTCAGGTCCACCACGCGCCCCGCGGCCGAGGCCGCATTCTCCACCTTCACATCCAGCGAGACCCGCACGCGGGGGTACCGCCGCCGGTTCAGCCTCATGACGTCCTCGGTGAACCGGCGGGTCAGGACCTCCAGTTCGAGGAAGTCCAGCACGACCCCCAGCTGGTCCGGGCCGAGGGGCTTCGGGAGAAACTCGACCGCGCCCAGCTTGAGGGACTGCCGCGCCTCGGCTTCGCTGACGGCGCCGGACGTGGCCACCACAGGGAGCCGCTGCCGGCGCTCGGACAGCACGCGGAGGAACTCCAGCCCGCTCATGCCGGGCAGGTACATTTCGAGCAGGATGGCGTCGGGCGGGGAGACGGTCAGGCTGTCCAGGGCGGCCTCGGCGCTCTCGACGACGATGGGCTGGTGGCCATGGTGGCTCACCAGATCGGCGAAGGCTTCCGCCTCGGCCGGCACGTCCTCGACGATGAGCACCCGCATCCCCCCGCACCTCCGGTACAGCCCTGGTATCATCGGACCGCCGGGCTGTCAAGAGCCGGGTGTGCTAGACTGTGAGTCCCGCGGGAGCGGGGACGATGCCGCTGTCACGCTATCGAGTTCTCGACCTCACGACGGTGCGCTCCGGGCCGACCTGCACCAAGATCCTGGCCGACCTGGGCGCCGACGTCCTGCGCGTCGAACGGCCGGGGGATTCGGGCCGGGAGCGGGTCTTCTTCGATCAGGGGGACCTCCAGCGGAACAAGAAGAGCCTGGTCCTGAACCTCCAGCACCCCAAGGGGGTCGAGATCCTCCGGGCGCTGGCGCTCCGGGCGGACGTCGTGGTCGAGAACTACCGCCCCGACGTCAAGCACCGCCTGGGGATCGACTACGACGCTCTCGCCCGCGAGAATCCTCGGTTGGTCTACGCCAGCATCTCAGGCTTCGGCCAGACCGGCCCGTACCGCGACCGCCCGGGCTACGACCAGATCGTGCAGGGGATGTCGGGCTTGATGTCGCTCACCGGGACGGAGGAGACGGCGCCGCTGAGGATCGGGATTCCCATCGGCGATCTGCTCGCCGGCTATTTCGCCGCGCTGGGGATCCTCGCGGCGCTGATCGAGCGGGAGCGCTCCGGGCAGGGCCAGCGGGTCGAGACCTCGCTGCTCGAGGCGCTGGTCGGCAGCCTCTCGTTTCAGGCCGCTCGCTACCTCAACACTGCGGAGGTGCCCCCGCCGGTGGGCAACCATCATCCGCTCACGGCCCCCATGGGCGTCTATCGCGCGAAGGATGGCCACCTCAACCTGGCCGTCGGCAACGACGACATGTGGGGACGGCTCTGCGGGGCGCTGGGCCTCCCGGAGCTGGCCGACGACCCGCGCTTCGCCAGGGGCTCGGCCCGGCTGACGAACCGCGCCGCCATGGACGGGATCCTCGAGGCGGCGCTCGCCGGGAGGTCTGCGACGGAGTGGGTCGAGATTCTGAACGCCGCGGGGGTGGCCTGCGGCCCCATCTACAGGCTGGACCAGGTCTTCGCCGATCCGCAGGTCGTCGAGTCGGGGCTCGTCCACGAGCTCAACCATCCCGCGTGGGGCCTGCACAAGGTGATGGGGCTCCCCGTGCACCTCCACCGGACGCCGGCCCGGGTCAGGACGCCGGCCCCGCTCCCGGGCGCCCAGACGCGCGAGGTCCTGGCCGAGCTGGGCTACGACGAGCCCGGGATCGACGGTCTGCTCTCCGACGGCGTGGTCGAGGAGGCCAAACGACCGTGAGTGATCTGATCCGCGTAGAACAGAAGGACGCCATCGCGACCGTCATCTTCAACCGTCCCGAGATGCGCAACGCCATCAGCCTGGGGATGTGGCAGGAGATCGCCCGCGTGACCGAGGCGCTCGGCAAGGACCCCGCCGTCCGCGCGGTCGTCTACCGGGGCGCCGGCACCGAGGCCTTCGCCTCGGGGGCCGACATCTCGGAGTTCAAGAAGGTGCGCAAGGACATCGCGACCGCCCAGGCCTACAACAAGGAGACGGAGGCCACCTACCTCGCTATCCGCCAGTGCCCGAAGCCCACCGTCGCCATGATCTTCGGCTTCTGCATGGGGGGCGCGATGGCGATCGCCATGGCCTGCGATCTCCGGTTCGCCGCCGCCGGGGCGAAGTTCGGGATTCCCGCCGCGCGCCTCGGGATCATTTACGGGCTCGGCAGCGTCCGCCAGCTGGTGGACCTGGTCGGGCCCTCCTACGCCAAAGATATCCTCTTTTCCGCTCGCACCGTCGAGGCCCCCGAAGCGCTCCAGATCGGGTTCATCAACCGCCTCCTGCCGCCCGCGGAGCTGGAGGCCCACACGTACGAATATTTGAAAAAAGTCGCGGAGAACGCGCCGCTCTCGGTCCGGGGGGCCAAGGTTACCATCGAGGCGATCCTGGAGGACGGCGGGGTCCGGCAGACGGAACGGATCCGCCAGCTCGCCCTGGAGGCCTTCGAGAGCCAGGACTACAAAGAGGGCACCGGCGCCTTCCTCGAGAAGCGCCCGCCGCACTTCGAAGGTAAGTAGGTGAAGTTCGCGTTCCTCACGTCCACGCCGCTGAGCCCGACGGAGGGGAGCGGGACCTTCGTCGGGATCCGAGAGCTGGAGCGCGCCCTGGAGGCGCTGGGCCAGTCGGTGGAGATCCGCCCGCTCCGGTTGCGCTCCGGGTTCCACACGTTCGACCGGTGGCTCTACAACGCCGGTCTTGTCCTCGCCCCGCCCGACGCGGACGTCGCGGTGGGGTTCGATCTCGACGGGTTTCTCTGGGCGCGCCGACGGCGGATCCCCTTCGTCGCAAGCCTCAAGGGCATCATCGCCGACGAGCTCCTGAACGAGCGGGGCCGGACCCGGGCGCTCCTCACCGTCCAGGCCCGGTGGGAGCGCCGCAACGTGGCGCGCGCGGACCGGGTGCTCGTGACGAGCCGTTACTGCGCCGGCGTGGTCGAGCGCGTCTATGGCGTCCCCTCGAAAGGAATCGCGGTGGTGCCGGAGCCCATCGATCTGGAGGACTGGCAGGGGCGTTTCGCGCGGGCGCCCCGCCGCCCATCCGAACGGCCCACCATCCTCTCGGTGGCCCGGATGTACCCGCGCAAGCGCCTGGAGGATCTCCTGGAGGCGGTCGCGCGGCTGCGCCGTCGGCTTCCCGACGTCCGGCTCAGCATCGTCGGCGACGGGCCGGACCGCGACCGGCTGCTCCGCCGCCACGCCGCCCTCGGCCTCGGAGATGCGGTTGTCTTTCTCGGCGAGGTTTCGCGCAATCGGCTCGCCGAGGAGTACGTGAACGCCGACTGCTTCTGTCTTCCGAGCATTCAGGAAGGGTTCGGCATCGTCTTCCTCGAGGCCATGGCCGCGGGCCTCCCCATTGTCGCCTGCCGGGCGGCGGCGGTGCCGGAGGTCGTCCCCGACGGCGTGGCCGGGCGGCTCGTGTCGCCGCAGAGCCCGGACCAGCTCGCCGACGCGCTCGAAGACCTCCTGACCGACTCGCGGCGGCGGAAGGAATACGGCGAGGCCGGACGCCGGCAGGCGGCCGAGTTCAGCGCTCCCCGCGTGGCCCGGCGGTTCCTGGAAGCGGTGGCGGAGGCATGAAGCGGCCCGAGAGTGGATTGGTCTACGCGACGCGCCGCTTCACCTTCTCGGCGGCGCACCGCTATGGACGCCCCGAGTGGAGCCCGGAGGAGAACCGGAAGGTCTTCGGGAGCCTCACCCGGGTGCACGGTCACAACTACGCCCTCGAGATCACCATCCGGGGCCCCGTGGACGAGCAGACCGGGATGCTGATGGATCTGGGCGAGCTGAAGCGGGTCGTGGGCGAGGTCGTGACCCAGCGCTTCGACCATTCGGACCTGAACGAGGACCCGCTCTTCTCGGGCGGCGCGATACCCACGACGGAGAACCTGGCCCGCGGCATCTGGGACCTGCTGGCGCCCAAGCTGGGGGCCGATCGCCTCTGGCGGGTCCGCCTCTGGGAGGACCCGACCTTTTACGTGGACTACTATGGGCCGTGACGGGCTGACGCTGACGCGGACGTTCCACTTCAGCGCCGGTCATCAGCTGGCGAATCCCACCCTCGGCGAGGCGGAGAACCGCGCGCTCTACGGACCCTGCGTTCGCCCCCACGGCCACAACTATCTCCTGGAGGTGACCGTGGGCGGACGGATCGACTCGCGCACGGGCATGGCTGCGGATCTGTCTGGCCTCGATTCCGCGGTGAGACGCGCAGTGCTGGACCTGGTGGACCACCGGGACCTCAACGCCGGCGTGCCCGCGCTGGCGGGGGTCATCACCACGGGCGAGAACCTCGCCCGGGCCTTCTGGGGCCTCCTGGCGTCGGCGCTCCCCGCGGGAGCCCTTCGGCGCGTGGCGGTGGTCGAGACGGCCAACAATACCTTCGAGTACTTCGGCGAGACCGATGACGGAGACGCTCGATGATCGAAGAATGGGTGGCGAAGATCCTGAAGGAGCTGGGAGAGGACGTTCAGCGGGAAGGGCTCGAGCGGACGCCGGAGCGCGTCGCGAAAGCGCTGCAGTTCCTGACGTCGGGCTATCAGCAGGATGTCAAGGACGTGCTCAACGACGCCCTCTTCGTCGAGGACTACGACGAGATGGTCGTCGTGAAGGACATCGACCTCATGAGCCTCTGTGAACACCATCTCCTGCCCTTCGTGGGGAAGTGTCACGTGGCGTACCTGCCGGGGAAAAAGATCGTGGGCTTGTCGAAGATCCCCCGCCTCGTGGAGATGTTCAGTCGCCGCCTCCAGGTGCAGGAGCGGCTGACCACCCAGATCGCCCAGACCCTCCAGGAGGCGTTGAAGCCGAGGGGTGTGGCGGTCGTGATCGAGGCGATCCATCTCTGCATGGTCATGCGCGGGGTCGAGAAGCAGAACTCCAAGGCGGTCACCTCCGCCATGCTCGGCGCGTTCCGCGACCGGCCGGAGACGCGGGCCGAGTTCATGGAGCTGATCAAGCCGCGGGGGAGCGTGATTTGAAACTGAAGGATCAGGTGGCGATCGTCACGGGCGCGGGGCGCGGGATCGGCCGCGCCGTGGCTCTCGCCTTCTGCCGCGAGGGGGCCGCCGTGGCCCTCGCCGCGCGAACTACTTCCGAGCTGGAGGCCGTTGCCGCTGAGATCAAGAGCCGGGCCGGTCGAGCGCTGGCCGTTCCCACCGACGTCACGCGCGAGGAGTCGGTCGCCGCGCTGGTCGAAAAGGTCCTCGCCGAGTTCAAGAGGGTTGACATCCTCGTGACGGCGGCCGGCGTCGCCGCCTTCGCCCCGCTCGTGGATACCAAGCCCGAGGACTGGGACCGGATGATGGCGGTGAACGTGCGCGGCGTCTTCCTGGCGTGCCGCGCCGTCCTCCCGCCGATGGTGAGACAGCGCCGCGGGACGATCATCAACATCGTGTCGGTCGCGGCCAAGCGCGCGATCCCCGGCGGCGCCGCCTACGCGGCCTCCAAGCACGCCGTGCTCGGGCTCACCCAGGTGCTCGCCGAAGAGATGCGTCCTCACGGCGTCCGGGTCGGAGCCTTGAGCCCCGGCGCCGTGGACACGGCCCTCTGGGACGCCGTGCCGAACCCGCCGGACCGCTCCCGCATGCTGAGACCGGAGGACGTGGGCGAGGCCGCGCTCCTGATGGCGAGCCTTCCGCCCGGCGCGTCGCTCGAGGACCTGACGCTCCTACCATCCGGCGGCATCCTCTAGGTCGGCCGCTACTCCCTCCCGCTTACCTGTTCCGTATCACTTCTTAGACATCAGGACGGTGAGCACCACGGTGATTTACACGCATGTCCTGAATCGTGGGGGTAGGGGGGTCCGCAGCCCCGCCGACGACCTCGCAATGGCCCCACCCAGATCGTCCGCGACCCTGACAGGATTAGGCTGACCGTAGTGCAATATTTATCGGCCAACCGCTGGTCATGGCGAACGTTGACAAGTCATTGGAAAGACGAGAGAATCGCCGTGACCAATAGAGGTTTTCGTATACGGGAGAGGCCGACCAACCTACTCAATAGTTCGGCCGGCCGAACGGGGCCTGCGGCTGATGCGCTCGTCGGCCGCCTGCGGCGGCCGAACTCGCGCCTGGAGCGGCCGGCCCGACGGCGATACCACCGCCGTCGTCCCGCCGCTCAGCCGCGGGCCCCGTTA
>JACPSW010000122.1 GCA_016193045.1 Candidatus Rokuibacteriota bacterium
CTCCCGACGTTGAGCCTCACCGAGCGCTCGGCCTTAAGCCGCTCGTAGGTGATCCCCTGGAGCGCCGGGGCATCGCTCGCGAGCACTTCCCTGATCAGCATCTCCGGGCTCTTGCCGAAGTGGGGATCCTTTAGGCCCCGGGCCCGGGCGAGGAGGCGCATCGCCTCCCAGTTGGGCCGGGCCTCCCCCTCGGGCGGGATGACCGGCTCGGCCAGCTGGAGGTAGAGGTGGCCGTAAGAGCGGTAGAGGTCCAGGTGCTCCATGGAGGTGGTGGCGGGGAGCACGATGTCGGCGTAGTCGGCGGTGTCCGTCAGCATCTGCTCGTGGACGACCGTGAAGAGGTCCTCTCGCGCCAGCCCCTGGAGCACCAGCTCCTGATTGGGGCAGACCGACGCCGGGTTGGAGTTGTAGACGTAGAGCGCCTTGATGGGGGGGCGGAGGTCGGAGTCGGTGAGGGCGCGCCCGAGGTGGATCATGTTGATGACCCGCGGGGAGGGCTCCGGCATGAGGTCCCGGCGCTCGAGAGCGGCGTAGTTCATCGGGAACGTTCCACCGCTCGACAGCAGCGCGCCGCCGGCGGGATGGGCGTAGGCACCGGTGAGCGCGGGCAGGCAGGCGAGGGTGCGGCAGGCCATGCCGCCGTTGTCGTGACGGGAGAGACCGATGCCCACCTTGATGAAGCTCGCCCGGGTGCTGCCGTAGCAGCGCGCCAGAGTGACGATCCTCTCCGCGGAGATCCCGGTGATCTCGGCGACCCGCTCGGGCGGATACGCCTTCACGTGGACGGCGAGCCGGTCGAAGCCGAGCGTCGCCCGTTCGAGGTACTCCCGGTCCACCAGCCCCTCGCTGATCAGGACGTGCATCAGGCCGAGGGCCAGCGCCGCGTCGGTCCCCGGCCGCACCATCAGGTGCTCGTCGGCCTGCTTGGCCGTGCGGGTGCGGTAGGGATCGATCGCGACGACCCAGGCGCCGCGCTCGCGGGCCCGCTTGACGAACGTCATCAGGTTGATGTGGGTGTAGGCGGCGTTAATCCCCCAGAGGACCACCAGGTCGGCGCCGACCATCTGCTCCGAGTCGTTGCCGCCGACCATCCCCACGGTGGCTCGCCAGCCGGCGTAGGCCGTGCTGATGCAGATGGTGCGGTCGAGCTGGCTCGCCCCGAGGGCGTGGAAGAGCGGGTGCCCCGCGTAATACTGGACCATTCCGAGCGTGCCGGCGTAGGAGAACGGGAGGATCCCCTCCCCGCCCCAGCGGGCCTTGATCTCGCCGAAGCGCCCCGCGATCTCGGCGATGGCCTCGTCCCAGGAGATCCGCTCGAACCGGCCCTCGCCCTTCGTCCCGACGCGCCGGAGCGGCGTGAGGACGCGCAGGGGGGAATAGACCCGCTCGGCGTAGTCGTGAACCTTGCCGCAGATCACCCCCCGGGTGAAGGGGTGATCCGGGTTGCCCGCGACGTCCGTGATCCGCCCGCCCTCGAGCGAGACCACGAGGCTGCACGCCGACGGGCAGTCGTGGGGACAGACCGAGGAGACCGTCTGGGCCATCACTTCTGCAGGCGCGCTCGGGCCTCGCCGACCAGGCGCCGCCCGTCGGCCGAGAACCAGGCGTCCACGAAGGCTTTCCGGAGCTCGTCGAGCGTGTCGTTCGCCCGGCGGATGGCCGGGCGCTTGAGGGAGGTCTTGATCGTCTCGAAAGCCGCGGGGGGCTGCTCAGCCAAGCGGCGGCAGACCGCGCGCGCCTCCTCCATGACATCGCCCGGGGTCAGCCCGTCCACGAGCCCCCGGGACATGGCTTCGAGCGGCGTGTAGAGCTGGCCGCCGTAGAGGATCGAATCCACGAACTCCATCGGCAGGCAGTGCCGGGCGATCTCCAGGGCCGAGGCGGGGAAGGGCAGCCCGAGCCGGATCTCGTTCAAGCCGATCTGGCCGCGATGGTCAGGCATGAGGCGCGCGTCGCAGGCCAGCGCCAGGATGCAGCCGCCGGCCACCGCGTGGCCGTTGATCGCGGCCACGATGGCGCGGGGGAAGGCGAAGACCTGGAGCATCACCCGGTCGAACTCTCCGATGAAGGCGTCCATCGCGGGCCTGTCCAGCTCGTAGAGGCTCACCAGGTCGAGGCCGGACGAGAAGAACCGGTCATAGCCGGCGAGGATCACTCCCCGCGCGCCCCGCTCCCCGGCCTCATCCAGGGACCGGGAGATGGCGACGAGGCTCTGGGGGTTCAGGGCATTGGCCTTGCCGCAGGTGAGGTTGATCTCAGCCAGGCCGTCGCGCCAGTCGATCCTGTAGAGCCCCATTGGGAGGTATAGTAAGGGGCAACGCCCGGTTTGCCCAGCGTCTTTTGGGGGGGCACCGATCGTGTACGCGGCGCTGAAGGTCTTCAGGGAGAACCCGGAGACGCGCCGGCTGGCGCTGCTCTTCGCGTGGGTGTACTTCGCCCAGGGGATGTGGGCGCTGCCGGATCTGTCGCTCACGTTTCTCCTGAAAGAGAAGTTCCGCTTCTCGCCCGCCGACGTCGCCACCTTCTTCACCATCGCCACGATCCCCTGGTATATCAAGCCGCTCTACGGCCTCCTCTCGGACTTCCTCCCGATCTGGGGGTACCGCCGGAAGAGCTACTTCATCCTGGCGACGATCCTCGCGGTGCTCGCCGGGCTCTCGCTCGGGAACTGGGCCACGGGAAGCTACCAGCTGACGCTGGGGTTGTTCACGCTCATGGCGGTGGGCTTCGCCTTCGCCGACGTGCTGGCCGACGCCCTCATGGTGGAGAACGGGCAGGCGTTGGGCATCACGGGCTCCCTCCAGGCCGTCCAGTGGGGCTCCATCATGCTGGCGCTGGTCGTCGTGGGTGTCGCCGGCGGCTACCTCGCCCAGCACACACCGGTCAATATCGCGTTCAGGTTGACTGCCATCTTCCCGGCGGTGACCTTCCTGATGGCCGTTTGGGCGGTGCGGGAGAGGCGCCGCGGCTCGGACCCCGAGGTCTTCCGGCGCACCTGGCAGTCGGTCCGGAGCGGGATCGCCTCGAGACGGCTTTGGGTCATTGCCGGCTTCATTTTCTTCTTCAACTTCAGCCCTTCCTTCGGCCCGGCTCTCGTCTACTACCTGACCGACCACCTGAAGTTCTCCAAGGTCTTCATCGGATCGCTCGATTCCATCAGCGCCGCGTCGGGCATCGCGGGGGCGGCGCTCTACTTCGTCTACTCCAAGTCCTTCCCGCTCCGCACGGTGATCAACTGGTCCATCGGCTTCGGCGTCATCGGCACGCTGGCCTACCTCGGGCTCGTGGGCCACGCCTCAGCGGTGACGATCTCTCTCGTCTTCGGCAGCGTCAGCCTCATCGCCCAACTGGCGTTCCTGGACCTGGCGGCCCGCGCCTGCCCCAAGGAGGCCGAGGGTACCTTCTTCGCCCTCCTCATGTCCGTCTTCAACCTCGGGATGAAGGGGTCTCAGATCGTCGGCGGCTGGCTCTACGACGCGGCGGGGTACAACGGGCTCGTGGTGATCAGCGCATCCTTCACCGCCGCGGCCTGGCTCCTGGTTCCGCTGGTGAAGATCGACGAGCTGGAGCCGCGCGCCGAAGCGGCGGGAGCGGTCAGTCCCGCTCCGGCCGCGACATGACCTGCTCGTAGCTCCGGCGGAGCCACCGAAGCGCCCGCGGCACCGCTGCCGGCGAATCGACCTGGCACTCGACCCACCCGCGGGCGCCGAAGCGCCGGTGGGGCGTGACGCCGGGAGTCCTCAAGGCGCGGGCCTGATCCGCGAGGCTGAGCCGGATCCAGAGGTCGTGCTCCTTCAGGCGCAGCGGGAAGCAGCCGAAGAGTGTCTCGCCGACGAAGTACCCCCACCGGCCGAACATCGGCGTGATCTTCACTCCGGGCCAGCCGCCGACGGCGTCGTTCAGCTGCTCGGCCACGCCGGCGCCGCCCCGGGCCAGGGCCCGCCGCGTCTTCCGCCCCCGTCCGATCCCGCGAAAGCGCCTCATCCCCCTCACCTTACCTCTCCCCCTCACCTTTATCCTCTCCCCCGCTGGGGGAGAGGGCGGGGTGAGGGGGTCTACCTCTTCCTCATCCCCAGGTCGCGCTTCCAGGTCTCGACGTCCACCTGCTGGCCGGTGAGCCCGGCCGACGCGTCGGAGGCGAGGTACACGAACAGGTCCACGACGGTCTCGGGCCTGGCGCCCCGGTGGCCGGTCATCTTCGTCGCCACATAGCCCGGGCTCACCGAGTTCACGCGGACCCCGGCGCGCTTGACCTCCAGCGCGAGGTAGCGGGTGAGCCCTTCGAGCCCCCACTTGGAGACGCCGTAGGCCCCGTAGCCGGTGAGCGCGTCCCGGCCGAGCCACGAGGAGACGTTGATGACGCTGCCGCCCCGGTGCTTCACCATCTGGGGCACCACCGCGCGCGCCGCCAGCCACGCGCCGCGGAGGTTCGTGGCCAGGACGCCGTCCCACTCCTCCGGCGAGAGCTCGACCAGCGAGGCCGTGCGATGGGCGACGCCGGCGTTGTTCACCAGCACGTCAATCCTGCCGAAGGTCTCCAGCGCGTGCTCGACGAAGCGTTGGACGTCTTTCTCGCGGCTCACATCGCACGCCTGAACCACCGCGGGGGCCCCCAGCTCCTCCACGGCCCTGCGGGTGGCGGCCAGCTCCTTCTTCGTCCGGGAGCAGAGGGCCAGACCCGCCCCCTCGCGCGCGTAGGCCAGGGCCACCGCCCGGCCGATCCCACGGCCCGCCCCCGTGATCAGCGCGACCTTGCCGTCGAGCACGCCCATCTTACCGTGGCCGGGCCGAGAACCGAGCAGCCCAAGGCCCGAGGGAGGAGGCGGCCGGAGGCGTACGCGGTTGTACGTTGAGGACCGCCGACGACCGAGAACGCCGGGATGCGACGGTTATCGGCACGGCTACCGTTTGCCGGACGCCATGCGCCGACTCTCGGGAACAGCGCGCAGCCAGAGCATGGAGCAGATCCCCAGGAACCCGCCGATCCCGAGGACCGCGAAGGCCCAGCCCCAGACGCCCCCCGCGGGGCCGGCCCGGCCGTCCGTGAGGTCGAGGACCGTCCCGAACACGAGCGGCGCCACCGCCCCGGCGCCGAAGCCCAGGAGCGACCGCACCGCCAGCACCGAGCCCAGGTGGGCCGGCTCCACGACCTCGGTGATGCCCGTGGAGTATACCGGCGAGTCGCCGATGGCGGAGAACCCGTAGACGAGGCCCACCAGGACCACCACGATCAGGGGCGCGGTCAGCAGCCAGCCGAAGGTGAACGAGCAGAGGGTGCTCATGGTCATCATCCCGAGGATGACCGCCGTGCGACCCCACCGGTCGGAGAGCCAGCCGCCCATGCTGCTGGCGGCGATCCCCATGACGTGGAAGAGGGCGGTCAGGTTGGCGCCGATGCCCGCGGACCGGCTCACCTCCAGCCCCTGCGTCGCCAGCACCGCGGTCAGAAACGCCGGGGTCCACGCCCACATGCCGAGGAGCTCCCAGGAGTGAAACGTGTAGCCGGCGATCATGAGCTGGGCGGCACGATTGTTGAGCAGGTCGCCGCCGAATTTCCACGTGGCCTGGCCAGTGGATGGCCGCCGGGGGGTTCCGCGCAGAATGGGGATGGCCAGAGCGGCGCAGGTGACCGGCCCCAGGGCCACGGCGATGAGGGCCATCCTCCACCCGCCCACGGGGACCACCAGCCCTGCCAGCCCAAGGGCCAGGGTATAGCCGATGGACGAGGAGGCGAGGAACCAGCCGATCGCCCACCCCCGCCGGCCGACGGGAAAGCGCTCCGCAAGCAGCATGAGCCCCGGGGTATACATCCCGGCCAGCGAAACGGCCAGGGCGGAGAAGAGGAAGAGGGCCGACAAGTATCCCTGGGCCAGGATCGGCAGGAGCAGGGAGACGACGGCCGAGGCGAAGGCCGCCCAGAGGAAGACAATCCGAGCCCCCACCCGGTCCGCCAGCGTCGAAACTACCACCAGCGCGAACGCAGTGCCGAACTGAAACCCCGAGGAGATGGAGCCGGCGGCGGTCGCCGAGAGCCCCCACTCGCGCTGGACGATGGGAAGGATGGCCGGATAGGCCATGCTCATCATCGAAGCGCCGGTGCGGGCCGCGCAGATCCCGGCGAGCCAGGTCGTGTCGGAGCGGCGCACGGCAAATCATTCTGCCACAAGCGCGCGTCGGAGGACGATTTTCCCGTTGACAGGGGGGGCGCGCCGTGAGAAAAAAACGCCCATGACACGAGTCAAGTTTGCCGCGGTGGAAGGCGCCGCCGACCTCTTCACCCCCGCGTTCCTGGACTATCTGGCGCGCCTGCACGACCAACTGGACCAGCGCGCCCGCGCGCTGCGCGCCGCGCGCGCCGAGGTGCTGAAGAAAGCCCACCAGGAAGGGATTCTCCCCACCCATCAGCCCGTGAGCCCCATCAACACGGGCCCCTGGCACGTGCCGCCGGTGCCCGACGAGCTGCTGAAGCCGGGGATCGAGATCTCGGGCCCCTGCTCGATCACGAGCATGTTCATCAACGCGCTGAACCCGGGGCCGGAGGGCGAGCGCGCCGAGGGCGACCTGGACGACGACGAGGACTCGGGCGGGCACCGCCTCATCGACACGGTGAAGGCCGCCGGGAACCGCGTGGCGGCGATCAACCGCGAGCTGACCTACCACGACCCGGAGAAGCGCAAGGAGTACAAGATCGCCGAGGGCGACCTGCCCTTCTTCATGCACCGGGAGCGCGGCCTGCATCTCGACGAGCCCGACGTGACCGTGGACGGCAAGCCGATCAATGCCGCGATCCTCGGCACCGCGCTGACCCTCTACTACGCCGGGCGGCACCAGGCCGACCGCGGCCAGGGGATCTACTTCTACCTGCCCAAGCTCGAAGCGGCCGCCGAGGCGGCGTGGTACCGGGACCTGTTCGCCCTGAGCCAGGCCGAGTTAGCGTGGCTCAAGAAGGCGGTCATCCGCGCCGTCGTGCTCGTGGAGTCGCTCCCCGCCGTGTACGAGATGGAGGAGATGCTCGACGCGCTCGGCCCGTACGCTGCGGGGCTCAACGCCGCCCGGTGGGATCTGAAGGCGAGCATCTTCGAGTACGTCATGGCCGACCCCAAGTCGGTCTGGCCCGATCGCTTCGGCGTGGACATCAAGACCACGCCGTTCCTGGCCAACATCTTCCGCCGCCTGGTGGCCATCTGCCTCAAGCGCGGCGCGATCCCCATCGGCGGCATGGCCACCGCGCTGCCCAACCCCGACCCGGAGGTGAACCGGGTGGCCGGCGAAGCGATCAGGGCCGACAAGGTGTGGGAGGCCCAGCAGGGCTTCATCCGCGCCTGGGTCGCCCACATCTTCCACATGAAGACCGCCGCCCAGCCGTTCAGGGACCTGCGCGCGTCGGGCTGGAAGCCGACTCCCGAGATGGCGAAGCCGGACAACTACCCGGTCAAGATCGAGGTCCCCGCCGGGCCGATCACCGTCGAGGGGACGCGCCGCAACTCCCGGATGGTCATCGAGTACGTGGAAGGCTGGCTCAACGGCCGGGGCGCCAAGGGGATCGACAGCCTCGCGGGGAAGCCGGGGCTCCACCCGGCGCTCATGGAAGACCTCGCGACGGGCCGGAGGTCCGTCGCCCAGATCGCCCAGCGGATTGTCCATCGCGCCAAGGTCACGGCCGGCCCGGACGCGACCCACGATTTCCCCCTCGTGAAGCGCTTGCTCCAGGAGGAGTGCGACGACATCCTGGCGCGCCTGAAGGCGGGGGTGAAGGACGACAGGGGCCGCGCCGCCTACGCGGAGGCCGAGCAGCGCTACCGGAAGGCCGTGAAGATCTCCATGCGCTGGATCAAGAACTACACCGACCTGGACTTCCGGAGCCTCGGCTCCTACACCCGCCCCGACCTCGACCGCATCGCCGCCGCCCCCGACGCCTTCTAGCCGCCGGGATCATTGGCGCCAACAGGTGTCTGGAATTTTGGACACTTGCTGCCCGTGTGAAGACCGTGGGAGAATTGGCCACGGAGAAATCACGTGGGCCAATTCACGGTGATGCTGACCTTTCACCCCCGCAACGGTGGCACCCCGCGGAGCCTCGAGGTGCTGGTTGACACCGGCGCGGGTTACACGGTCGTTCCCCGGTCCATCCTGGAGTCCCTCGGCTGCCGGCCGATCCGTACCCAGCGGGTCGTGCTCGCCGACGGGCGAACGGAGGAGTGGGCCCTCAGCCAGGTTGAGGTCGAGTATCAGGACCGCCGTGCCACCACGCCCGTGCTCATGGGGCCGCCGGATGGGCCCATCCTCCTGGGCGCCACCACTCTCGAGGAACTCGGCCTCGGCATCGACCCGGTGAACCGCCGCCTCGTCCCCGTCGACCTCTATCTGGCCTGCGCCTGACTTCTGGTTTGCAGGGCCTACCGATCTTCTAGGCGCGGCCCATGCCCTCCGCGCCCCAACGGCCAGACCGCCTTCCGACCTTCTATGCCTCGCTAGGGAACCGCCTGAGAACCGCCCGACTCACGGATTATCTCTCGAACAATCGATAAGTTAGAGTGGGGGATCGGATCAGTAGTCCGAGAGTCGGGATGGGGGAGGACCAGGGGAGAGAAGGAGAAAATGAGGGATCGTCAACGCTGGCGTTGCCCGGGGGGGTCATTTCTTGGACTCTGAGTCCAAAAACAAAGAAGTGGCGCTAGGCGCCGTCTTTCTCTCGCTTGTCGCGCTTCTCGTTGCGCGCGGGGCAGTCCGTCAGTCTGTAGTGCTCTGGGCCCTGTCCCATCCCGCCCGTCCCATGCGGATGCGCTGGACTTTCTCCGTCATGCTGACGGAGCGGGCGTGGGATACATTGGGCGTTCTACAGGACGACCGGCCCGAGCTTCAACGGCTATTCGGCGAGTACGAACCAGAGAACCTGAAGAAGTATCTCTTCGAGGGGCACCCCGCCCCCGCCTGGGTTAGTCGGCCGATCACGGTGAGCTACGAGCGCTGGGGCGAATCGTTGGAGCGGTGGATCATCTGCAACAGTTACGCCAGCGAGGGACTGGAGCCTCCGGCGCACCATGAGAAGCGCGTCCTGGAGTCCATACCGGCGGTCGATGAGACAGAGAGCGTTGTTATTTGACCGAATCTGGCTGCGCAACTAAAACGATCTTGGAAGATCGTAGACTGCCACGGCAAGTCGCGGTAAAGTAGCAGCGCCTGGACAAGCCCTAGACCCCGAGGCTCATTCAATGAAAATCCGCAACCTGACGCGCAAGTCTGGACAGGCGATCATCTCGGCATGGCCACCACTATGGGTCGGCCCCTATAGGGCGGGGGATACGTTCCCGGTCGGGGAGGAGGGCGTCCTCAGGTTCGTCAAGCGGCTGGGTGATCGCCTGAGCCTGACGATGGAGCACGAGGGCCGCGAGTGCATCGGCGGTCTCGAATGGGACCAGCCCCCGACGCTGGAGGCCGTGGAGAGGGTGCTCCGGGCTCATGTCGGGCAGCCGATCAAGGTCATCGGCGATCTGGACGTGTAGCCTCGGACCGGATATGGCCGGTCCTGCTTCGCGGCCGGCCCCGGCTTTTTTGTCAACCCCTCGGGCGGCGCGCCCTGGTACAATGTGACCTGAGGAGGGGAGCCTCGGTGTTGAAGACTGAGCCAGTCTTGCAACTCACGCGGAGTGAGATTTACCAGCGCCTGGAAGCGGGCGCGCGGCGACGGTGCGGTATGCCCGCCGCAGACCTCATCCGGCTCTACAACGCGGGGCGGCTGGTGAACCCCGGCGCAATCGCTGATCTCCTTTCTCTGGCTCACCTCCTACCGGACGACGACCCGTTGTTTGTCTCGACCTGATCCCCTCGACGCACTACTCGGGGAGGTCCGCGACCTCACCGCCCGGTACCAGTCAGGAAGCCGGGAGTCGTTTCTGGCCTTCCGAGACCTCGCCGACCGCCTCCTCCGCCTGACCGTTCTCCACGAATCAGGGGCTGCCCGCCTCTCCGCCGGGCCTCGGCCCAACACCTTTGTGCTTGGGGGGTGGAACGGGCCGGACGATCCGCTGCCCCTCAACAACGGCCGCTTCCTCCGGGTCACGGTGGGGCTCTACCTGGAGGGCACCGAGCACGGCCCCCGGCTCAAGGTCGAGCAGTCCAGTTACCAGTACCAGGAGGACCGGGAAGGCGACCGGTGGATTTTCCGCTACGATTTCCTGCGAAACCCGCCCGCTCCCCATCCGGCCAACCATCTTCAGGTCCGAGGCGGGCTCCTGGAGGACTGCCTGCCCCAAGGTCTGACGCTAGAGCGCGTCCACTTCCCGACCGCCCGCGTCTCCTTGGAGGGCATCATGCGGCTCCTTGTTGAACAATTCGGGGTTCCGACGAACGCCGCCCCCGAGGTGTGGCGTCCGGTCCTGGCCGAGACGGAGCGGGCCTTCTACGGGATCGCCCATCGGTCCCTCTCCGGGCCCGAGAGGTAACCGGACGGCTGCAATCCGGGTTCTCGGCTTAGGCCAGAGCCTCCGCTGCCCCTGCAAAAAGAGATGATCAGGGACTCTCGCGCGGTTCTCGCGCGGTCTATCGAGACCTCATAGGGATCATCGAGGACCAGGGAGCGGCGTGGAAACACGGACGGTTAGAGTAAAGATAGGGAACCGTGGGACATTCCGGGAAGGACTTCTAATCCGAGGGTCGGAGGTTCGACTCCTCCCGGGCGCACGAACAGTTTAGGCCGGCGTTAGTCGAAGCGGGAGATGTGGAGGTGGACGCCGTGGCTGGACTTAGGCTCCACGGTCAGCTCCCCCGCCCCGCTCAGCATGGTGGCGCCGGCGTCGCGAAGCCGCGCGCTGACCGCGTCATAATCCTCGGCGACCAGCGAGAGCGCCACCATGCCTTCCAGGCCGCCCACCTCGTCGGCGGGGACGAGGAGCAGGGCGCCCCTGCCCACGGAGAGCATCGTGCGAGGGCCGTCATTCATGCCCTGCTCCGGCAGGGCGAACAGACGCTGGAAGATCCCCGCGGCTTCCTTGGGATCATGCGAGCCGATGACGACGCGCTTGAGGCGGAGGGGCGAGGCATCGGGATCGGAGCCGTTCGGCGGCGTGGCCAGCTCGACGAGGACGCCGGCGCTCGCCTTGGGATGGAGAAAGCCGATGCGTCCCGCCAGGCCCTCGCGGGAGGTCTCGTCGAGCAGGGCGACGCCGGAGGCCTTGAGGCTGTGGAGGCTCGCGTCCACGTCGGTGGTCTCGAAGCAGAGGTGGTGGAGCCCCTCGCCGCGCTTTTCCAAAAAGCGCGCCACGCCGGTTCCCGGCTCGACAGGCTCGAGGAGCTCGATCTCGCTCTCCCGTGCCCCCAGGAGCGCAGCGCGGACGCCCTGGTCCTTGATCACGACCTCTCTCAGGAGCGGCAGCCCCAGCGTGTCGCGATAGAAACCGTAGGCGTGTTCCAGCTTTTCGACGACGATGCCCACGTGATGTATCTTGCGCACGCTGACCGGGGCCACGGCTCCCTACCCTAGCCCACCGCCCACGGAAATTCAACCCCCTTCATCCCCGGGTCGGCGCCGCCACGGCGGCCTCGTCGGCGAGGACGACGCAGCGGAGATGCAGCTGGAGCGCCGAGGCGGGCACGTCAGGCGTGAGGGGACCGTCCAGCATCTTCGCGAGCGGCTCCCGCTTGCCCGCGCCGCTGACCAGCACGAGGACCTCGCGCGCCTCCAGAAGCGTGCCGATCCCGAGAGTGACGGCGCGGTCGGAGACCGACCCCTGAATCACCGCGTCGGTCAGGATATAGTCCACCGTGGAGGCGAGCAGCCGGACCGGCCGGCAGCGCGAGTCGAAGGGGCTCCCCGGCTCGTTGGAGGCGATGTGACCGTTGGGACCGAGGCCGAGCATGACGAGGTCGAGCCCGCCCGCGCGGGCGATCGTCGCCTCGTACTCGCGGCACATCTCCTCCAGGTCGGGCCGGTCCACCCGGAACGGGTGCCGCCGCTCGGGCGTCACGCCCGCCCAGGCGAGGAACTCCTTGCCGACCTGACGCCAGAAATAGCCGTCGGGAGGCGCCGGCGGGCAGAGCTCGTCCACGGAGAAGACGCGCATCCTCGAGAAGTCCACGCCGCCCTGCCGGTGGTCGTCGGCGAGGAGACCGTACATCAGCCGCGGGGTGCGGCCGGCGGGCACTGCCATCGCGAGATCGGGCTTGGCGCGGACGCGGTCGAGGAAATAATCCGCCGCGCGGCGGGCCAGCGCCGCCGCGTCCCGAGACACCACCAGCTCCATCAGCCTGCCTTGAAGAGCTTCTGGAACTGGCTCCAGGGTGCCGGCGGCACCTTGACGAGCGCCGCGTTCTCCTCCACGTGGGCGACGCGCTTCATTCCCACGAGGGCCGTCCCGACTCCCGGCGTGGAGCGCACGAACTGGAGCGCGCGCTGGGCATCGGTGCGGAGGCCGGGAAGGTGCTCTCCGAGGACCGGTGGGAGGTTCCGGGAGAGCTGCCCCTGGTAGATCGAGGCTGAGGTCATGACGTACACGCCCAGCCGCCGGGCGGCTTCGAGCAGTGAGACGGCCTCGCCATCCACGGGCTGGTTCGCGTGCGTGAACGCCTCGGCCATGGCGAGATTGTAGGGGAGCTGGATCACCCTGAAGCGGTGCGTGTCGCCGGCCACGTCCCGCGCTATTTTTTCGAGCTCGGCGAGCGACAGATACTCCCGCGCGGCCGGGGGCTGGCGGTAGCCGTTCCAGGTGGCGGTCCCGTAGCACCCGATCTTGCCGTCGCTCGCGGCGGACTCCAAAAACGTGAAGGCGTCGCGAATCCGCTTGAGGAGCTCCGGGCGGTCCACCTCCTGGAGCTGGGTTTCGGGGTTGTGGACGTAGTAGACGTCCACCGTCTCGAGCCCCAGGTTCCGGCGGCTCCGCTCGAGCTGATCCGCGAGGTAGGCCGGCGTCATGCAGTGGCAGCCGGCCACGACGTCGTCGGGACGGACGATGCCGGGGCGGAGGTAGGTCTCGGTGAAGAAGGCGCCAGGATTCGCCGGCATCGAGCCGTCGAAGGGGATGAAGCCGCCCTTGGTGGCGACCACGACCTCTTCGCGGCGCAGGGCGCCCTTGCCGATCAGGGCCGCGAGCGCCTGACCGATGACCCGCTCGCTCCGCTGGTGCCGGTAGTTGACCGCCGTGTCCACCACGTTCAGGCCCAGCTCCAGGGCGCGACTCACCGCATCCCGGTACAGTTCGTCGGTGGCCGCGTCCTCGACACCGAGGTAGGTCCCGATGCCCACGGACGAGAGCCAGCACCCGCCGAAGGCGCGAAAGTGCTCGGGCGCAGCCTTCACGCGCGCGCGGTAGGCATCGGTCCCCTCCGGTGTGGCGCGCCCGTCGATCATTCCTAGCCCTCCCGGTAGGAAAGCAGCAGGGCGCCCACCAGAACGAACGCGATCGCCCAGACGCGGCCGGGCACGCGGTTGGTGGGGGGCGGCAGCCGGAGCTCGAGCCAGCGCGCCCACCCGACGAAGACGGCCAGAACACCCAGCGGCGCGTGGGTGACCTCGATGAGGAACTCGGCCTTCAGGTTGAAGAGCGCGTGCGAGTGGGTGAGGAGGAGCGCGCCGCCGGCCGCGCACAGGAGGGGGAAGACGTAGGCCCACCCCGGGGCGCCCAGGCGCCCGGTGCGCACCGCCCACTCGAACGCGGCGAGGGCCACGATGAGCGCCAGGGCCAGCCGGTGCTGGAGGACATCGGGGAGCAGCATGCTCTCCCAGAAGCCGGCCGGGCCGAGAGGCCACGCGCGCGGATCGCTGCGGAGGAAGAGAAACGCGGCGAGCCCCAGGAAGAGGAGCGGCCAGTGCCGGGCCCAGCGGCTCCGCCCCCTGAGCTCGATCAGCGCGAGCAGCCCCATGCCGAAGACGAAGCCCCCCGCCACGTGATGGTTGAACTCGGACCACTGGTACTCCGGCTGCTTCCGCTCGGCCAGGGTGTCGGTGATCGGGGCGGCCGCCGCCAGGAGCTCGCCGATCCGCGGGGTGGAGAAGCTCGGCAGCTTGGGAACGAACCGCGACCCCACCTCCGCCAGCGTGGCGCGGTCCTCCCTGACGTCGGCCGCCACCGGGAGCGACGTCAGCGCTGCGGCCGCCAGCAGGAGGGTGACGCCCATTCCGACCTCGGCCTCGACGAACCACCAGAGGCTCGCCGGAACTGCTCCGCCCCGCCGGGATGGGCGCCGCACCATCAGAAAATTCAAGGCGGCCAGCGTGAGCGCTCCCGCCAGCACCGCCGCCTTCGTCAGGATCATGATCCCGTAGCCCGTTCCGAGAAGTCCTTCCACCCCATCCACGTAGAACAGCGACAGCGCGATCCCCGCCGCCACGAGGCCGGCGACGCTGCCGAGGGCCAGGGAGGAAAAACGGGCGGCCAGAGCCGAGGCCGACGCGTCCTCCCCGGGCTCACGGCGGAGCAGCGAGAAGGCGACCAGGTGAATCAGCCCGCCGACCCAGACGGCCGCCGCCACCTGGTGGAGCACTTCGAGGGCCATCAGGATCTGCCGGGACTCCAGCCGGCCCATGGCGTGGGAGAGCCAGGCCGCGTTCACCCCCAGGAGGGCGGCCAGGCCCGCGGCGGAACACCAGGACGCCCGCGAGTCCGGCTTCGGGCGCAGCAGAAGAGCGGTGACGGCCAGCGCGATCGCCAGCGCGATCCTGGCGAGCCCGGCCTGGGCGAAGGTCGTGGAGAAGAACGCTCGGAACGGCGCCGGACCGGTCTCCCCGGCAAGGGCGAGCGGCTGGAGTCCAAGGATCAGGACCTGGGCGGCGGCCAGAAGGACCGCGCCGGCGGCGATGAGGGTGAGGCACCGTCCGACAGCGGCGTTCCGGAGCCGCGATGGCGCGGAGAACGGGCGAAGCACCAGGAGCGCGTAGGCCACGCCGCCGAGGGCCGTCGCCAGCCCCACGAGGGCAGCACCCCGCAGGACGACGTTCAGAAACCCCGCCAGCGTCGTCACGCGTCAGGGTCCCGGGGCGACAGTGAACCGAAATGCCCCCTGCGTCACGTGACCGTCCGCCGAGAGCACCTTCCAGCGGACGAGATACCGGCCGGGCGGAAGAGTCGGGACCGGCGCCGAGAGCTCGTTCGGGACCCCCTCGGGGGCTCCCGCCACCGGGAGCGGGATGGGGCGGCCCCGGGCGCCGATCACCGTGATGCTGGAAAGCCCCCCCTCGATGCGGCTGTTGAAGCGCAAGAAGATCCGCGCGGGAGCGGCCCGGAGGACTTCGTCGGCCCGCGGGGAGGATTCGAGGACCAGCGCGTGGGCGGCGGCCGCGCGGGGGGACCAGATCGCCAGGGCGGCGAGCACGAGCGCCGCGGCGAGCGCGCGCCTGAGGAGCATGGTGAGGCTCAGCGCCAGTCGTCCAGCACCAGGTCAGCCGGCCGCTCGTACTCCTCGAGCTTTCCCCGCTTCATCCGGACCATGGTGAAATCGATCGAGTAGCCGCGCTCGAGCAGCGCCTGATAGGCGGTCCAGTACGCCGTGTACACGGGCGCGATCACCCGCTGGAGCCCCGCCCCGCTGGCGAGCTCCTCGAGGGACGCCAGCAGCCCGTGGAAGTGCTCGGGCTTCCGGTGGCGGAAGTCCATCGCGAGGAACTTGACGTAGAGCGACCCCTGGGGGGCTTCGCTGACGCCGGGGACGTGGTAGATGGCGAACCCGATCAGCTCGCGCCCCCGCTCCAGCAGGAGCGTGTCGCCGAGGGCGAGCCCGTCCACGATCTCTACCTCTTTGGCCAGGTCCAGGCCCCGGTAGATCGCGTTGGTGATCCGCCGGAGCTTCTGCATGGTGCCCTTCTTCTTCGCCTCCTCGAGCGTGGAGAAGCGGCGGATGGAGACGGCGGGCTTCCCGGCCTGGGTGGCCTGGACGATCTCCCGCCGGTCCAGGGGTTTGGAGGTGATGGCGAGGAGCGCTTTGGGCTTGTAGCCGAACTTCTGGAAGAGGAGGAGGTGCTTCGGGCTCGACGGGTACGTCGCGAGCCCCTGCAGCGTGACCTTGTTCTCGTCGAAGAAGCCCTGGGCGGCCTTGACGAGCTGCTGGCCGATATCCTGATTCTGGTAGATAGTGAGGACGGCCACGGGGCCCACCAGCCCGAGCGTCCCCCAGATCACCGCCACCGCAGCACCGACGATCTTCCCGTCCCCCTCCTCGGCGACGAAGCAACCCCAGGGCTCCATGAGCCAGCGGTGGTGGACGTACTGGGCCCCGCCGAAGACCTGCCGCGGGCGGGTGCCGAGCTGGCGCTCGTAGAAATCGCCGAACGCCTGCTCGATGACGTCCCGGACCTTGGAGAGATCGCCCTTGCGGACGCGGCGGATCTTGATGACGGGCGTGCGCCCCGAGTCCAGCCCCGCCCGATCGACGCTCGCCCTCATTGCTTCCCTTTCACCTGGACCCCGGCGAGATCCTCCAGGAGCGTGATGATCCCCGAATGGTCGAGCCCGCCCCGGCCCTTCTGGCGGAGCGCGTTGAAGAGTTCCTGGATCACCGCCGTGATCGGCAGGGGCACGCCGAGCGCCCGGCCGGCCTCCATGATGAGGCCGAGGTCCTTGTAATGGAGGTCGATCTTGAAGCCGGGGTTGAAGGAGTGGGCGAGGTAGTTGGGCATCTTCTGGTCCAGGCAGCGGCTGCCCGCGAGCCCTCCCCCGAGCGCTTTCAGGGTCAGCTCGATGTCGAGCCCTGCCTTGGCCGCCAGCGTCAGCGCCTCGGCGAGCGCCGTGAGATTGCCGGCGACGATGATCTGATTTGCCAGCTTGGTGAAGCCGCCCGCTCCGAGCGGGCCCAGGTGGGTGATCGTCTTCCCCATGGCCTGGAAGACCGGGAGCACCTGGTCGAAGACGGCCTTGTCGCCGCCGACCATGATGGAGAGCGCCGCGTCGATCGCGCCCTTCTCACCGCCCGAGACGGGAGCGTCGAGCATGCGGATACCCTTCGGCTCGAGGGCCTTCGCAACCTTCTGAGAGACGATCGGGGAGATCGTGGACATATCCACGAAGATGAGGCGGCGGTTGTCCGCTTCGACGACCCCATTCTTCCCCAGAGCGACCAGCTCCACGTCCGGGGAGTTGGGGAGCATCGTGATCAGGATCTCCGACTGCTCGGCCGTAGCCTTCGGGGACGCGGCGGCCTTGGCCCCCGTCCTGACCAGTTCATCCACAGGAGCCTGGCTCCGGCTGTGGACAACCAGGGGATAACCAGCCTTGAGGAGGTTCCGGGCCATGGGCCGGCCCATGATACCGAGGCCAATGAATCCAATGGTTTGGGTCACTGTGGTCCCCGCGGTGAGTGCTCGTGCTCAATTAGCACAACGCTCCGGAGCGGTCAAGGACTTTCTAAAAACTCCAGTTCTTTCAAACAGTTGTCCATGTCTTGTCAGCCTTGGGGTCAGGCATGCGTAATTGCGTTAAGCATGGTTGCGCAGCATCAGCTCCTTCGGGTGCGGTTCCAGGTACACCTGCCCTTTGAGATAGTGGATATCCAATCGATGGACGTGATGGCAGATGAGCGTGAGCGGCACCACCAGGGGCACCAGTCCCGCCCGGTAGTCGTCGATCAGAGACAGCAGCTCGCGGCGGGAGTCGTCATCCAGATACTTTGTGAAGTGACCGACGATGTGATGGAGGACGTTGGCATGCCGCCTGAGCGTCGCGATCTCGGAGAGCGCCGTCATGAACTCGCTCTCGTAGCGGGTGCGGAGCCTGCCGCGCGGGATTGGCTTGGCGTCGGCGACGAGGGCTCCGAGCGCCGCGCAGGCTTTGGGAGAGTGGGCGAGGAGCTGGAGCTTGTGGGCCGTATGGAAGCGGACCAGATCGCCGAGGGTCCAGCGCCCGGCGAAGAGCGAGCGCAGCCGGCGATAGGCAAAGACGCGCTCGACGAAGCTCTCGCGGATCCGCGGATCGTTGAGCCGCCCTTCCTCCTCCACGGGCAGGCTCGGGTAACGGCGGAGGAGCGCTTCGGCGAAGAGACCGCGCCCCGATTTGGACGGCACGCCCCGGCCGTCGTACACCCGCACCCGCTCCATTCCGCAGGAAGGCGAATCCTTCTTCAGGATGTAGCCACAGAGGTCTTCGTCAGCCAGGGTGGCCACGCGCCTGTCCGCATAGGCGCGCATTTTATGGGTGAGGTCGGAGCCCGTCTTGGGATTGACCAGGCGCACGTCCCGGCCGTCCCGCTCGAGCCGGATCGGGTCGCGGGGCGTGCCGAGCCCGATCTCCACCTCCGGGCAGACGTGAATCCACTCGACGTACCGCTCGAAGGTCTCGACCAGGAACGGGTCACGCTTGTGGCCCCCGTCGTAGCGCACCTCCTCCCCCAGGAGGCAGGCGGACACCCCGATCCTGATCAACCTGGCGGTCACGCCTCTTCCTTGAGCAGGCGCTTCAGCTCCTCCAGGTGGGCCAGGAGTCCGTAGCAAAGGCCGGTGATCTTCCCGTGGAGCGACCGGTCCCAGTGGACCGCCACGCGGCACTCCCGGTACGCGCACTCCGTCAGCTCGGTGATCCGGGCCTGGAGCCTCAGGACTTCTTCCTCCGACTCGGCGATGTCGTGAAGCAGATCGTCGCGCTGGCTCATGGGAACACCTCCTGCCCCGCCACGAAGGTCCTCACGACCTTCAGCCGGGGCAACTCCTCGGGTGACACCTGCAGGGGATTCCGGTCCAGGACGATGAGGTCGGCGCGCTTGCCGGGCTCGAGGCTCCCGCATTCCCGCTCGAGTCCGCCGGCGCGGGCGGCGTTGATCGTATAGGCCTCGAGCGCCGCCTGGACGGGAATCGCCTCCTCCGGGTCGCCCGCCTCGCCGCTCCGCGTCCGCCGCGTCGCCGCCGCGTAGATCCCCACCAGCGGGGACAGCGTCCCACACGGGAAGTCGGAGGAGAACGCCAGGGGGATCCCCGCGTCTCGGAGCGTCCTGAACGGCAGTCTGAGGATCCCCTCTCCCGCACTCCCGGCGTCGAGATCGTAGACGAAGGCGGGCTGGACGACGACTCGGATCCCAAGCGCCTTGATTCTACCGATCAGTTCCTTCGTGAGGAACATGGCGTGGTCGATCCTGACCATCCCCTCCCCGCCCGGCTCGCGCCGCAGCGCGTCCTCGATGGCGCCGACGCAGGTCTCGATCCCGAGGTTGCCGATGGCGTGGCAGGTGACGGGCCAGCCCTGCCGCCAGGCCGCGACCATGAGATCAGCCAGCTCGGCGCGCCGGTAAAAGAGAAAGCCGCTGGTCACCATCTTCCCGCCCTTGGGAAGGCGCATCGCGCAGCGGTAGCCGCCGTCCACGAAGATCTTGAGCGAGCCGGCAAGCAGGTTCGGCCCGCCAGTCTCCCACGGGCGGTCCCGGCTCACCTCGGCCGGCGGCTCGAACCAGCCCCCCGCCGCCACGGCCATCATCTGGATCCTGATCCCCAGATGGCCCGCGCGCGCCGCCTCCCGATAGCGTTCGGCCATCCTCGGAGAGACCGCGGCGTCCTGGACCGTCGTGATCCCGGCCGCGGCGTAGCGGCGGCTGGCGGCCGCCGCGACCTCGGAAAAGCGCCGCTCCCAGCCCTCCCGCGATTTCAGCTCGCAGAGCCCCATCGCGCGCTCGAAGAGGAGCCCCGTCGGCTCCCCACTCTTATCGCGGGCGATCTCACCCCCCGGCGGCTCGGGGGTGGTGCGGGTGATGCCGGTGGCGGCCAGCGCGAGAGAGTTGGCGATGCACTGGTGGTGGGAGAAGTGCATGAGGACCGTCGGCCGGGCGGGCACCGCCTCGTCCAGGTCCTCGCGCGTCGGGTGGCGGCGCTCCGCCAGGTGGGCGTGGTGGTACCCCCAGCCGCGCACCCACTCCCCCGGAGGCGTCTTCGCGGCGGCCCGGCGCAGCGCGGCCTGGATCTCGGCGATGCTTCCGACCGGCGGGGTCGAACAGTCGGCCCAGAAGACGTCGAGGGCGGCAACCGAGAAGTGGTTGTGGGCGTCCACGAACCCCGGGAGGAGCGCCCCGCCGGCGAGGTCCACCTGCTGGCACTCTCCTTCCGCGAGTCGCCGTACTTGATCGGCACTCCCGACCGCCACGATCCGCCCGTCCCGTACGGCGAGGGCCTCGGCCACAGGGCGGGTGGGATCCATCGTCAGGACCGGCCCGCCGACGAAGAGTCGCAGCGCGCTCAGGCCGGCACCACCTCGACCATGGCATCGAACGCGGCCTGTCCCCCGGAGAAGCCGAAGAGATCCACGGCGGCGTCGGGAATCGACGGGCGGCCCGACGTCAGGCGGTTGAGATCCTCCCAGCCGTCCCGCATCCACACCACGCCCGGAGGGATCTTCCGTGTGACGCGAGCGCGCGCCCTGAATTCCCCGCGCTCGTTCCATAGGCGGATCGCCGCGCCGTCGTCGATCCCGCGCCCCTCGGCGTCGTTCGGCGAGATCCAGAGCACGGGCTCGGGATCCGCCTCGGCCAGCGTAGGCAGCGCGCGCCCGTGATCGTAGAAGCCATGAAAGGCCGTCAGCGTCCGCCCCTGGCGAAACGCGAGCGGATAGGGCGAGGCGGGCAGCGCCTCGTACACCGGCAGCGGCGGAAGCCCAAGGGCCAGCGCCCGCTCGGAGTAGAACTCGACCTTCCCCGACGGCGTCGGGAACTTGAGGTCGGGGTGGGCGACGTGCGAGATCCTGAGGGCGCGGATCCCGCCTTCGGCCCGGAGCGCAGCCACGGTCGCATGCCCCGTAGAGGGATGGTCCAGGATCGCGTCGATGGGCCCCTCGTCGTTCTGCCAGGGAAAGAAGTCCGCAAGGCCGAGGCGCCGGGCCAGCTCTCTCAGGATCCACGTCACCGACCGCGTCTCACCCGGCGGCTCGAGGACCTGGGGCATCAGGTAGAGGTGGGTGTTCGTGCTCTTGCAGCCGGTCTCCTCGAGCCAGGACGTGGCCGGCAGCACCACGTCGGCGCACCGCCGGGCCGTGTCGTTGAGAAACAGGTCGTAGGCGACCACCAGGTCCGCCCGGGCCAGGCCCTCGGCCACGCGCCCGGCGTCGGCGAAGGACGAGAGCATGTCGGTCCCGAACAAGAGGAGGGACCGGACGCGCCGCTCGAGGAGGGCTTCCGTGACCCGCGCCATCTGGTTCGGAACGTAGTCCCCCGGCGGGCGCCGGTCGAGCGCGACGATGCTCGCCAGCGCCTGGCCGTGAGCGGCGCTGCCGTGACGCGGCCCCATGCCGCCACCCAGGACGCCGAGGTTGCCCGTGAGGGCCGGGAGGCAAGCGACGGCGCGCCCGCCCTGCCAGCCGTTCGCACCCTTGTGCATCGAGCTACCGCCGAGCAGGATCATGGCCGGCCGGGTCGCCGCGTAGCGCCGCGCCAGCGCCCCGATGCGCTCGGCCGGGATGCCCGTGACGGCCGCTGCCCACTCCGGCGTATGCTCCCGGACGTGAGCGGCGAGGCGGTCGAAGCCGACCGTGTGACGGGCGGCGAACTCGCGATCGTAACGCCCCTCGGCGATGAGGACGTGCATCATGGCGAGGGCCAGCGCCGCGTCGGTCCCGGGACGGAGCAGGAGCACCTCGTCGGACTGCGCCGCCGCCTCGGTCTCCCGCACGTCGATGGTGACGATGTGCGCGCCGCGCCGCTTCGCCGCCGCCAGGTGGCGCCCCGTATTCGGCTGGCTGGCCAGGTTGGCGCCCCACAGGAGGATGAGCGCTGCGTGGGCCCCCATGTCTTCCTTGGTGTTCGTCTCCAAAGCCCCGGTGAGGCCGACCCCGAAGGCGCCGAGCCCCCAGCAAATCATCGTGGGGCTCCACCACTGGCAGCCGTAGACATTCGCGAAGCGGCGAAGGAGCTGCGCGTGGATCCGGGTGCCGTAATCGTTGGCGAAGAGGCCGTGGCCGGACCAGATTCCCACCGCCTCCCGCCCGGCGGCTCGCATGCGGCCGGCGGTCAGGTCGAGGACCTCGTCCCAGGAGGCCTCGCGCCAGGCGTCGGCGGCGCGGTGGGATCGGACGAGGGGACGGAGCAGTCGGTGCGGGTTCCCGATGATCTCGCGGGACGCCTGGCCGCGGATACACAGGAAGCCCTGGCTGTCCGGGTTCTCCGAGTCCCCGCTGACCTTGAGCAGGCGCCCGTCCTCGACCTCGACCAGCATCCCGCACAAGGTCGGGTGGCAGTTCATCGGACACATCGTCCTCACCACCCGTCGCCCGCGCTCCTGCACGTGGCTATCCGCCCATGTACTGGCCGAGGAGCGTGATCCTGTCGTGGCCTCTGAGGGGGGTGTCGAGCGTGTGGGTCAGGCCGAGGACGGCGTCGTTGACCATGACCTCGATGTGCTCGCCGATGTCCTTCTTCGAGGCATCCCAGAGGGCGGCGTCGAGCTCGGGATAGCGGCCGGAGAAGCGCTGGAGGACGTCGCGCACGGTCTCACCGGGGACGAAGGGCTCCTCGAACTCTTTGCGACCGGCGCCCGGCCCGCCGATGAACTTCGTCACCCAGGACACGACCTCCACCGTGCAGCGGAGGGCCTCGAGCGGGCTCAGCGCTTCTTCCCCCACAGGTCCTTGTGGAGCCAGTCGAGGCCGAGCTTCTTCAAAGTCTCGGGCTTCGGCCTGCCGGTCTTGCGGTCGTAGCCGACCAGGGTGTACCAGGTGTCCAGCATCTTTCCCCACTGCTGGCCGATCGCCTGCCCCTTGGCCGGTCCATCCGTCGGCGTGGACCCGTAGCGCTTGGACGGGTGCTCGACCTCGGGCCCGATCCCGCAGCGGAGGTTGAAGGCGCGCAGGATCGCCGCCGTCCGCCGGCCGAAGCGGACCGACTCGTCCACCGTGTAGTGCCAGCCGGTCGCCGCCGAGAGGGCGCGGCAGATGTTCTCGAGTCGAGTTCGTGTCGTGAAGATGCAGGCGCCCAGCGAGTCCTCGAAGTGGCGCCGGCCGCGGATCCCGGCGACCTGCTGCGCCACCTCCTCGCCATTGAACGGGTTAATACGAGGCGGAAGGCCGACCTCGGTCACGTGGACCGGGATGCCGCTCTCGAGGGTGCCGGTGCTGGCGGTGCAGGTGTCGAGCATCTCGTCCCAGCGGGCGCGGTGGTCGTGGCCGCGGGGCGAGGCGCCCTTCAGCGTGTAAATGGCGGCATCCTGAGCGGCTCCACCCAGCTTTTCAGCGGCGCGCTTCACGCCCTCGGCCAGGAGGTCACCGAGCCCCTTCCGGTGGCTGATCAGCTGGAGCAGCCGGGCGGCCCCCTCGGCGTCGCCCCAGCGGAGGTCGAAGCCGAGCTGCGCTCTCGTGATGTAGCCCGTCTCGATCCCTTCCATGACCCAGCCGCAGAGCCAGCCGAACTCGTTGACATCCACGCAGGCGCGGTCGATTCGGGTGTTGAGCCAGGCGACCGCCACCGGGTCCGTGCAGCCGATGGCCCAGCCCGCGCCCGACCATCCTTCGTACTCGGGCTCGTCCACCAGCTCGCCCTTGTGCTTGCCCTTCGGGATCACCTGGATGTGGCAGTGGTGCATGCCGCAGGCCGAGCACTGGTGGCCCCGGTGATCGAAGCCCTGGCGGAGCTTGGGCCCCTCCCAGTCGGCCATGTTCACGTCCGGCGGGGCGAGGTTGGTCGTGTAGTTCTTGATGGGGAGCACGCCCATCTTGTAGAGGCCCGTCACCGCCGGGAGCGTCCCCCACTCGTAGAGCGACCGCGCCGAAGGGTCGGTCTTGAGGTCGTGGGCGATGTCGTCCGCCGCCTGGATCACCCCGCGGGAGTCTGCGGCTGCCAGCGCCCGCGTCCCCCTCACGATGCACACCGCCTTGAGGCGCTTCTTGCCCATCACGGCGCCGCAGCCGTTCTTGGAGGCCACGTGGCCGTAGTCGCCCTGGATCGCGGCGAAGCGCACCAGGTTCTCCCCCGCGGGCCCGATAGAGTAGACCGACAGCCGATGCCCGCTCAATCCGTGCTCGGCGCTGAGGGCGTCCTGGGTTTCCCAGGTGTCCTTGCCCAGGAGGTGCCGGGCGTCGCGCAACTCGACGGCGTCGTCGTTGATGTAGAGGGACACCCAGCGGGGCGCCCGGCCCTGGATCACGATCGCGTCGTAGCCCGAGAACTTGAGGCACGCCCCGAAGAAGCCGTTGGCCTGGGTCGAGGTCGCGCCGTTGGTCATCGCCCCGCGCGTGACGACGGTCAGGCCGCCCGTCCCCCAGACCGGGAGCCCCGCCAGGGGGCCGGTGGCCAGGATGAGCCGGTTGTCCGGGTGATCCCAGTTCACCCGGGGACCCACCTCGTCGTAGAGGATCTTGGCCCCGAGGCCGACGCCGCCGACGTACAGGCGCATATCGTCGGGGGTCCAGGGCTGGGACCAGATCTTCCCCGTCGTGAGGTTCACGCGGAGGAGTTTCCCCGCGTAACCGCCAGGGATTTCCTCGGCGTGGGCGTGCGGCGCAGCCTTCATGCGTGTCAGTGCGGTCGGGCTCATTTCGTTTCCTCGGAGGGGGGCTCCGCCCCCCCTCCGACTCCTCCCCCACTCGGACGGATGCGCGAGGCGGAGCGAGCCACCTCTGCGGGCACCCGCGCCACCTCGCGTGGCGCGGGTCGTGGCGCTCGAACGTGCGCGGAGGCATACACCGGTATGCGGTTCATCGAGTCACCGTCGTCGGGAACTCAGGCGCTCGAGAGGGTCGTCCGAGGGTAGTGTCGGGGAGGAGCCGCGCCGTGGTCCGGGAGGCGATGAAAGCCGGCTTGACGTCGAAGGGATTCCGGCGGAGGTGCTCCTTCCAGGCGCCGAGGCGCCCGCCGGTCTGGACGAGTCCCTTCAGCATCCCCACGTCGTTGGTCGTCCAGACGTCGGCGGCCCGGCCGATGATGACGGCGCCCGTCAGCCGGTCGCCCGTCCAGCAAAGCTTCCGGTAGGCCGAACGGTCCGAGCGGAGCGCCGTGAACGCTTCGGCCTCGGGACGATCCCACGCGCCGAAGGAGGCGACGTCCAGGCCGCACACCTCCACGATATTCATGTTGAGGCTCCCGCGGTACGCCACGTCTCGACCGGCCATGTTGGCGCCGACCACCCGCCCGTGCTCCATCGCCGTGGGCTCGATGGCGTGCACCACCGGGGCGCCGGTCACCCCGTCCTTTCCCTCCGCGACGTCCCCGGCCGCATAGAGGTTCGGCACGCTCGAGCGCAGGTGATCGTCCACGAGGATGCCGTGATTGATCCGGATCCCCGACCCCTGGAGCCACTCGAGGTTGGGCTTGATCCCCGTCGCCATGACCACGAGGTCGGCCAGGAGATCCCCGCCCTTCTTGAGCCTCAGGCGCTTCTTTCCCCGCGCGTCGTCGATCTTCACCAGCGTGACGCCCGTCAGGATCTTCACGCCGTGCTTCTTGAGCCACGCGTCGACGAGCGCCGCGCCCTTGTCGTCCACCATCCGCGGGAGGATGCGCGGGGCGATCTCGACGATCGTGAGCCTGGCCCCCAGCGACAGGATCGAGTTCAGGATCGTGAAGGCGATGAACCCCGCGCCCACCATGACCACGTGGCTGCCGGGGGCGATCCCGGCGATAACGGCGCGCGCCTGCTCCAGCGTCCAGAAGGAGTGAACCCCGGGGGAATCGGCCCCCGGCACCGGCGCCTTGACCGCGCGCGAGCCGGTCGCGATCAGGCAGTCGTCGTACTCGAGCGTCGTCCCGTCGTCCAGCGTGAGCGCGTTCGCCTGGGGATTCAGGCTGGCCGCCTTCCTTCCGATGTGGGTCTTCACTTTCCACGCCGCCAGCGTCGCGGCGGTGGCGGTGAAGACGTGGGACTCGGCGATGGAGCGGTCGAGGTAGTACGGCAGAACCATGCGCGAGTACGGGCGCTCGGCGGCGACCAGGACGATCTCCGAGGCCCCGCCGTCCTCCTCGCGGATCGTCCGGATGCAGTTCAGCCCCGCGGTGCCGGCGCCGATGACGAGGTGTCGGGCGGCCATCAGCGCGCTCCGCTCGCGAGGAGACGCGCGCTCCGCTCGACGGCGAAGTCGGCGAGCCAGTCGGCCGTCGTCGTCTCTTCGTAGACGATCGCCGCCGTCGGGCACGCCTCGGCGCAGGCGGGGGCGCCGCCGCAGAGGTCGCACTTGAAGGCCTTTCGGGTGTCGTGGTCGTAGAAGATGGTGCCGTAGGGACAGGCGATCGTGCAAAGCTTGCAGCCGACGCAGCGGTCGTCCACCACGTCCTTGGCCCCCGCGGGCGTGATCGTGATCGCCCCCACCGGGCAGGCCGTCATGCACCATCCCTCGGCGCACTGGGTACAGGTATAGGGCGCGTAGCTCGTGTGCCCCTCGTAGGGCGACACCCGGATCACGGACTTGGCCGGCTGGAAGGCGCCGGTCTGCATGTACGAGCAGGCGAGCTCACACCTGAGACAGCCCGTGCACTTCTCGGGGACGATCTTGAGAACTTTCACGGGGGCCGGAGACGGATCAGCGCCGCTTGGGCTTGCGGGCGCGCGCGGGCCCCCCGCCCTCGAGGCGGGCGATGAACGCATCCAGCGGGATCGCGGGCAGGGTCATCATCTGGACCGAGCCACGGGCGCCGAGCTCGATGGACACGCGCGAGACCGTCTCGTTGTCGGGCGCTTCCAGGACGGTGACGAAGTCGTAGGGGCCGAGGACGGCGTACTGGGCCCGGACCTTCACGCCCATGCGCTCCAGCTCCCGGTTCACCTTGCGGATCCAGCCCGGCCGCTCCCTCAAGACTTTGCGACCACCATCGCTCAACGTGCTCAGCATAATGTAGGTCCCCACGGTGACGCCCTCCGTCGCGAACGCTGTTGGCAGGGAAAGAAACCGCGCCTAGTATAGCACGAGAATTCGTGTTTTTGTTGACAGCCGCGGGCGACGAGGGGGATGATGGAGCGAGATGAGTCCCGAGCTGCTCCTGCTCGCCGTGCTCCTCTCGCTCATGATCCTGGCGCTCGGCTGGGAGGCGTGGCAGCGGCGTCGCGGGCGGAACGTCCCCACCTGCCCCCACTGCGGGAGCCGGCTCAAGTCCGTCGAGCCGGGGCGACGGCACTGCGAGACCTGTCACGTCTACTTCCGCCGGCTCGAGTGACATGATCAGGGCCCTCGACGTCCACGCCCACATCTCCACGGCCCAGTGGCTGCGTTCCACCAAGAAGTTCGCGGACGCCATGAAGGTCTACTACAAGACCGAGCAGCAGGTGCGGACCGAGGCGGAGATGGCGCAGGACTTCATCGCCGCGGGCGTGAAGGGATGCATCATCGCCTGGGACGCCGAGGCCGGGACCGGCGAGCCCCGCACCCCCAACGACTACATCGCCGAGCAGATCCGGAAGTATCCCCAGGCCTATGCGGGCGGCTGGGCCATGGTGGACCCCTGGAAGGGGCAGATGGCGCTCCAGGAGATCGAGCGGAGCGTGAAGGAGCTGAAGCTCCTCGGCGTCAAGTTCCAGCAGGGCGCCCAGGCCTTCTTCCCCAACGACCCGCGCTTCTACCCGATCTGGGACCTCTGCCAGTCGCTCGGGGCCGCGGTCCAGTTCCACACGGGGACGACCGGCATGGGCGCGGGGCTGCCGGGCGGCCTCGGGATCAAGCTGAACTACATGCGGCCGATCCCCTACATCGACGACGTCGCGGCGGACTTCCCCCGCCTCACCATCATCGCCTGCCACTGCGCCTGGCCGTGGCACGACGAGCTGATCGCGCTGCTCCTCCACAAGGCCAACGTCGTCATGGAAACCTCCGGCTGGGCCCCCAAGTACTTCCCGCCCGCCCTCAAGCGCGAGATCAACGGCCGGCTCCAGGACAAGGTGATGTTCGGCTCCGACTACCCGGTCCTCGCCCACGCGCGGCTCTTCCGGGAGTTCGAGGAGGAAGGCTACAAGCCCGAGGTCCTCGAGAAGATCTACCTCAAAAACCCCCAGCGCATCCTCGGCCTGAAGGTCTAGCGGCCGCACGCGAAACGCGGCAGCGCCCTCCGCGTCCACGTCGAAGACTGGACCCCATCGTGCTTGACGCGAGCCGCCCGTGTCGGGTAGCGTTCCCAGCATGAGAGGGCACCGACTCGTCCTGGGGCTCATCGTGCTGCTCGCGGGCTGCGCCACGGTCGGCACGGAGCCGTTCGAGCGCCCGGTCTCAGCCGATATGGAGTTCCCGGCTCCGGGCAGCCGGTGGATCACGCGGAGCTCCGATCAGAGGGGCCGGACGCGGACGACGACGTGGAATGTCCTCGAAGAGGGCTCCTACCAGGGCAAGCCGGTCTACCGGGTCTCGGATCAGCTGAATACCCTCGTCTATGACAAGACCACACGCAACTGGATGGCCACTCTCCGCTGGGACGAGGAGCTCTCCGCCGCGTCCCCCCACAACGGGTTTTTCGATTGGCCGCTCCAGGTCGGCAAATGGTGGACCTCGACGTACGCCTATCAGGACTACCAGCGTGGGCGGCGCATTCCCCGCGCGCGGATCACGTGGAAGGTCGAGGCGTACGAGGACGTGACGGTTCCCGCCGGCACCTTCAGGGCCTTCACGCTCACTGGCCGGTCCAGCGTGGCGAACTGGACCATCTGGTACGCCCCGGGGCTCAAGCTGATCGTGAAAGAGGTGCAGGAACGGAACGCCACCCACTTTCTGGGTCCCGCAAAGATCGTGACCGAACTCGTCCGGCACGCTCCACCAAGCGGCGAACGGTGGTTCGGGTTCAGCCGTGAGGCGACCCAGGAGGTGCTCCGGCGCGGCGAGGGGCGGGAGGCGCTCGCTTTTTACGAGCGCGAGGCGAAGGAGTCAGAGCGGGGGGGGGATTCGCTCGAAGCCGCCCAGGCCCACACGGCAGCCATGTGGGTGGCCCGACCCCTCGGAATGTACCAGAAGGCGATCCGGTCGGGACTCCGCGCCCTCGAACTGCTGAAGCCGGAGCCCCCGAGCGACGATGTCACCTCCCGGCGGGCGAACGTCTATTTCATGGTCGCGCTCACCTATCATCAGGTGGGAGACCTCCCGGAAGCCCGGCGGACCCACCAGGCGGGCATGGCACTGAGCGGGGATTTCGAAAGGGCGCAACCCCGGCTCTTCTGGTCCGCCCTGTTCACCCGGGGTCTCGGCCAGGCGGCCTACGCGGCGGGCGACTATGCCACGGCCGTCCGGCAAGGAAACGAGGCCATCCAGTCGCTCCAGAAGTATGTCGCGGGACTGCCGCCGGGTCCGGCGTTCAACCGGGCGCGGCGAAGCGGCCGCCTCAATCTCGGCTGGGTTCTCACCCTTGTCGGCAACGCTCACCGGCGGCTCGGGGACTCCGCGGCGGCGGAGTCCGCCTTCGACCAGGCCCTCGCGATCGCAAGGGAAGTCAGGGTTCCGGAGATAGAGGCGAACGCGCTCGTCGCCCTGGGACGGCTGTCGCTGAACCGGCAGGACCCGGCGCGAGCCCTGACCTATTTCGAAGAGGCGAAAATGCTCGCCGCCCGGCACAACTACGTCCCCTACCTGATTTGGAGTTACGAGGGCATCGCTTGGAGCCACTTCCGGGAACGGCGCCATGACGAGGCGCTGGCGGCCTTCCGGCGGGCCGTCGAGTTCGTCGAGGACCTCAGGGGAGAGCTCCAGGACCCGGGGCTCCGGAGCGGCTTTCTGGAGAACAAGCAGGGACTGTACCACGGGTCCGCCTTGAGCGCCCTCCGGCTAGGCAAGGCCGACGAGGCGTTCAGCCTCGCCGAGCGCGGCCGCTCCCGGGCGTTCCTGGACCTCCTGGGGACGCAGACGGTCCTGTCCAAGGGCAAGACCCGGGCGCTCGTCGAGGAGGAG
>JACPSW010000028.1:0-1472 GCA_016193045.1 Candidatus Rokuibacteriota bacterium
CGCGAGGACCTCTACCACCGGCTGGCGGTCTTGACCGTCTGGCTCCCGTCGCTCAGAGAGCGGGGGGAAGACATCCTCACCCTGGCCCAGCACTTCCTGACCCGCGCGTGCGCCGATTACCAGCTGCCCCCGAAGGAGCTGGACGCGCGGGCCCGGGCCGCGCTCCTCGCCCATCCGTGGCCGGGCAACGTCCGGGAGCTGTCGAACGTGATGGAGCGCGTCGCGCTCCTGTCGGAGGCTTCGGTGGTGACGGAGGACATACTCGGGCTGCCCTCCTCCGCCGCGGGGCCGCGCGAGACCGGGCGGGGGGAGGAGCGGGTTTCCCTGGAGGACGCGGTGCGGGATCACCTCCTGGAGGTGCTCGGCCAGACCAACTGGAACATCTCTCGCGCGGCCGCCCTTCTGGGGATCTCGCGCAACACCCTCCGCTCGCGCATCGAAAAGCACGGGCTCCGGCCCAGCGCGGCCGCCGCGTCGCCCCGGGGCCGCGCGGCACGGCCCGCGGCGCCCGCCGGCCGGGTGGCAGAGGTTGCGCAGGGAGCGGTTCCGCCGCCGACCGCCGTCCGCTGGGAGCCGCGACGCCTGACGCTGCTCCGGGCCGCGTTGGGAGGGCCCCATCAGGCGGACTCTCCGCTGTCCACGAGCCGGGCGGTGGAGGTGATGGTGGAGAAGGTGCAGAGCTTCGGCGGACGGGTCGAGGAGATGGGCGCGTCAGGCATCGTTGCGGCCTTCGGTCACGAGCCGGTGGAGGATGCGCCCCGGCGGGCCGCTCAGGCCGCCATGGCCATCCACAACGCCGCCGAGCGGGCGCGGCGGGCTGAGGAGGAGCCGGTCCCTGTGAGGGTCGGGATCCACGTGGGCCAGTTCCTGGTCGGACTCGCACGCGGCGGCCCGGAGATCGATCTCGACGCGAAGCGCCAAGCGTGGACGGTCCTCGAGGCGCTCGTCGCGCGGAGCGAGCCTGCCACGACCGTGGTGAGTGACGCGGCGGCGCCCTTCCTGGAGCGGCGCTTCGACCTGGCGCCGCTGGGCGCCCTGGGCCAGGCGCCGGGGCAAGCCTACCGGCTCGGGAGGCGGGAGCGCGCGGGGCTCGGGCTCGGCAGGCGGATGGTCAAGTTCGTCGGGCGGCGCGACGACCTGGAGCTGCTCCAGAGCCGCCTGGCCTCGGCCACGGAGGGACACGGCCAGGTCGTGGGGATCGTCGGCGAGGCGGGCATCGGCAAGTCCCGGCTCCTCTTCGAATTCAGGCACGGCCTCCGGGGGAAGGACATCACGTACCTCGAGGGGCGCTGCCTCTCCTTTGGGAGCGCCATTCCCTATTTCCCGGTGCTCGATATCCTCCGGCGGAACTTCGGAATCAGCGAGACCGACCAACCCGAGGCCATGGTCGAGAAGGTTCGGGCGGGTCTCCAGCAGGTGGAAATGGATCCGGAGGAGTGGGCGCCGTACATCCTCCAACTGCTCGGCGTCAA
>JACPSW010000028.1:1478-11572 GCA_016193045.1 Candidatus Rokuibacteriota bacterium
ATCCACCAGTTACTCGGCGTCAAGGAGAGCACGGACCGCCTCGCGGCGCTGAGCCCCGAGGCGATCAAGAGCGGGACGTTTGATACCCTCCGGCAGTTGTGTCTGAAGGGCAGCCGGCTCCAGCCGATCATCCTGGTGCTGGAGGATCTCCACTGGAGCGACAAGACCTCGGAGGAGTGCGTGTCCTTCATCGTGGAGAGCATCGCGGGCGCTCCCGTGCTCTTTCTCTGCACGTACCGTCCGGGCTATCGGCCGCCCTGGATGGACAAGTCCTATGCCACCCAGGTGGCGCTCCAGCCGCTCTCGCCCCAGGACAGCCTGAGCGTGGTCCAGTCGGTCCTCCAGATCGAGCAGGTCCCTGACCCGATCGCCCAGGTCATCCTCGCCAAAGCCGAGGGGAATCCCTTCTTCCTGGAGGAGCTCACCCGGGTCATCGGGGAGCAGGGAGGCCTCCGCCTGACCGAGATGGTGCCGGAGACGATTCAGGAAGTGCTGCTGGCGAGGATTCACCGGCTGGCCGACGAACCCAAGCACCTCCTCCAGACCGCGGCCGTCGTGGGTCGGGAAGTCTCGCTTCGCCTTCTCGGGGCGATCTGGGAGGGACCGGGCGCCGTGGATCCGCTTCTGCGCGAGCTCATGCGGCTGGAGTTCCTCTACGAGCGGCCGAGGGCCGCCGAGCCGGTCTACGTCTTCAAGCACGCGCTGACGCAGGAAGTGGCCTACGAGAGCCTCCTGCCCGCCCGCCGCCAGGCCCTCCACGCCGCGGCCGGGCGAGCGCTCGAGAAGATGTACGCGGACCGCCTGGAGGAAGTCTACGATCGCCTGGCGTATCACTACGCGAAGACGGACGAGGCGGCCAAGGCCGTCGAGTATCTGACCCAGGCGGCGGCGAAGGCGGCGCGGGCGCACGCCCACACCGAGGCCGTCAACGCCGTCCAGGAGGCGCTCGCCCATGTCGAGCGCTTGCCCGCCGAGCAGCGGGAGCCCCAGCTGTTCACGCTGATCCTGCGCCAGGGCTCCTCCCTCATCCCCCTGGGGCGGATCCCGGAGATCCTCGAGCTTCTCCTCCAGAAGGCGGAAGGGGTGGGGCGCCTGGAGGATCCGGCGCGGATCGGCCGCTATTACTTCCAGCTGGGCCGCGTGTACAGTTTCCTCGGGGACCACGACAGGGCCGCTCAGTGCGCTCAGAAGGCCATTGCCGAAGCCGAACGATCGGGTGACGAGGACACCATCGGCAAGGCGTACTTCCTGCTGGCCCTTGAGGCTCTCTTTTCGAGTGAGTTCCTCCATGGGATCGAGCACGGGCGCCGGGCGATGGCGCTCCTGGAGCGGAGCGACGAGCCGTGGTGGGTCGGGTCGGCCTACTGGGTGGTGGGGCTCAATTATTCGGTGCTGGGGGAATTCGAGCCGGCGCTGGAGGCCCACGCGCGCGCCCGGGCGCTCGGAGAGACCATCGGCGATGCCCGCCTCCAGTCGCTTCCCGTGTGGGGGAGTGGGATTGTCCATTCGGCGATGGGAGAGTGGGAGGCCGGGATCGAGGCCTGCCGGCGGGCCCTCGAGCTGGCTCCCGACCCGCTCCACACGGCCCTGGCGTCGGGGTGGCTGGGTTTCGCCTACCTGGAAAAGGGGGATGCCGCCCAGGCCATTCGCCTACTGGAGCCCGCCGTGCGGCAGTTCGGCCAGTATGAATTCCGCCCGATGCAGGGGTGGTTTACGAGCTACCTGGCTGAAGCCTACCTCCTGAACGGCGGCGCGGACAAAGCCCGGGACCTGGCCCTCCAGGCGCTGGCTCTCTCGCATAAGGTCAAGTTCCGCTACAGCGCCGGTTGGGCCCAGCGGGCGTTGGGCCGCATCGCCCAGGTCGGCGGGGCGCTGTCGGAGGCCGAGCGCCATCTGAAGGAAGCCCTCGCGACCTTCGAGTCGGTCCGGGCGCGCTACGACGTGGGGCGGACCCACCTGGACCTCGCCGCGCTGGCCCACGCCCAGGGCGACCGCCAGGCGGCCGCCGCGCACCGCGACGAAGCCCGCCGCGTGTTCGAGGCCTTGAAAATTCCCAAGTACGTGGAGCGCGCCTCCCAGCTTCCGGCCACCCAGCCCCCAGCCCCTTGACAGCCTGAATCGGGTCGGTTAGGGTTGGGGTCGCCTCGGCAGACGCCGCACGTGTGACGCTCTAACCTCGCATCATCCAGGGAGGTGCGGGCAGTGAAGCGACAGATCAAAGTCACCATCAACGGGGTCGGGTACTCGCACGAGGTGGAACCCCGCCTCCTGCTTGTTCATTACATCCGGGACGTGGTGGGCCTCACCGGCACCCACATCGGCTGCGACACCAGCCAGTGCGGGGCCTGCACGATTCTCCTGAACGGGATGGCCATAAAGTGCTGCACCATGCTGGCGGTGCAGGCCGACGGCGCGGAGATCCTCACCATCGAGGGGGTCGCCAAGGACGGGCACCTCCACCCCATCCAGGAGGGCTTCTGGGAGAAGCATGGGCTCCAGTGCGGCTACTGCACGCCGGGGATGATCCTGGCGGCCTACCAGCTGCTTCAGCGCTCGCCCAACCCCAGCGAGGCGGAGATCCGGCACAATCTCGAAGGCAACCTCTGCCGGTGCACGGGCTACCACAACATCGTGAAGTCGATCCAGTACGCCGCTCAGAAGATGGCCGGCAGGTAGGGGGCACGCCATGACGACCGCCACCAGGCTCTTCGGCTCCGCGATCAAGCGCCGGGAGGATCCCCGGTTCATCACGGGCAAGGGGACGTACGTCGACGACGTGAAGCTGCCGGGCACGACGCATGCGGTCTTCGTCAGGAGCCCCCATGCCCACGCCCGGATCAAGTCCGTCAATACCGCCAAGGCGAAATCCGCGCCTGGGATAGTGGCCGTCTTCACGGGGCAGGATGTCCAGACGGGGCCGCTTCCGTGCGCGTGGCTGCTTCCCGGGATCAAGATCCCGCCGCGCCCGGTTCTGGCCCAGGGGAAGGTCCGCTATGTGGGCGAGCCGGTGGCGATCGTGATCGCCGAGAGCGCCTATGCCGCCAAGGACGCCGCGGAGCTGGTGGACGTCCAGTACGAACCGCTCCCGGCCGTCGTGGATTGCCAGAAGGCCCATGCGAAGAGCGCCTCCCAGCTCTTCGACGACGTGCCGGAGAACCAGTCCTTCGACTGGTCCATCGGTGACAAGGCGAAGACGGATGATGCCTTCAAAGCCGCCGCCGTCGTCGTGAAGCAGCGGCTGGTGAACCAGCGGCTGATCACCAACGCCATCGAGCCGCGCGCGTGCGCGGCCTCCTACGCGCCCGCGACGGGCGACCTGACCCTGTGGGTCACCTCCCAGAACCCCCACGTCGCCCGGCTCCTGATCGCCGCCTTCGTCCTCGGGATGCCCGAGCACAAGATGCGTGTGATCGCCCCCGACGTGGGTGGCGGCTTCGGCTCCAAGATCCCCGTCTACAACGAGGAGGTGGCGGTGTGCTGGGCTTCCAAGGCGCTGGGGCGTCCGGTGAAGTGGACCGCCGAGCGGCGTGAGAGCTTCCTGACCGACGCCCACGGGCGCGATCACCTCACCGAGGCCGAGATGGCCTTCGACAGGTCGGGGAAGATCCTGGGGTTCCGCGTCGCGACCCACGCCAACCTCGGTGCCTACCTCTCGACGATGGGCTCGCTGGTCCCCTCGTACCTCTACGGCCCGCTCCTCTCCGGGGTCTACACGATCCCCGCCATCTTCTGCCGGGTGTGGGGCGTCCTCACGAACACTGCCCCCACCGATGCGCTCCGCGGCGCCGGCAGGCCCGAGGCGACGTACATGATCGAGCGCCTGATGGACCTCGCGGCCCGGACCCTCAACATGGACCCCGTGGAGCTCAGGAAGAAGAACTTCATCCCCGCCGACAAGTTCCCGTACCAGACGCCGGTGGCGTTCGTGTACGACAGCGGCAACTACGGGCCCGCCCTCGACAAAGCCCTCGAGATGGTGGGCTACCGGAAGATGCGGGAGGAGCAGGAGAAGGCCCGGAAGAACGGCCAGTACCTGGGCATCGGTCTCTCGACCTACATCGAGGCGTGCGGCCCCGCGCCCTCGTCGGTGGCGGGCGCGCTCGGCGCCCAGGCGGGACTCTGGGAGAGCGCCCTCCTGCGCGTCCACCCGACCGGCATGGTGACCGTCTTCACCGGTTCCCACTCTCACGGCCAGGGGCACGAGACGACGTTCGCCCAACTCGTGGCCGACGACCTCGGGATCCCGATGGAGCAGGTAGAGGTCGTCCACGGCGACACCGGCAGCGTCCCGTTCGGCATGGGGACCTACGGCAGCCGGAGCGCGGCGGTCGGCGGCAGCGCCATCTACACGAGCCTCCAGAAGATCAAGGAGAAGGGGCGGAAGATCGCAGCCCACCTCCTGGAGGCCGCTGAGGGCGACCTCCTGTACGAGGGGGGGAAGTGGTCCGTCAAGGGGTCGCCCGACCGGGCGAAGGCCTTCGGCGAGGTGGCGCTGATGGCCTACCTCGCCCACAACCTGCCCCAGGGCATGGAGCCGGGGCTCGAGGTCACGTCGTTCTACGATCCGGTCAACTTCACCTTCCCCTTCGGCACCCACATCGCCGTGGTCGAGGTGGATCCTGAGACGGGCCACGTCAAGATCCTTCGCTACGTGGCTGTGGACGACGTCGGCAAGGTCATCAACCCCATGATCGTTGACGGGATGGTTCACGGCGGGATCACCCACGGTGTGGGGCAGGCGCTCTGGGAATGGGGGGCCTACGACGACCAAGGCCAGCTGCTCTCCGCCACGATGATGGACTACGCCCTGCCCAAGGCCGATCAGCTCCCGTCCTACGAGACCGCGCGCACGGTGACTCCGTCGCCGGTCAACCCGATCGGCGTCAAAGGGGCGGGGGAGACGGGGACCATTGCCTCCACCCCGGCCATCGCCAACGCGGTGCTCGATGCCCTGGCCCCGTTCGGCGTGACCCACATCGATCTGCCGCTGACGCCATCCAGAATCTGGCAGGCCGTGAAGGCCGCCAAGAAGTAAAGGGGGGATCGCCATGTATCCGGCCCAGTTCGAGTACCACAGCCCGGCCAGCGTCCAGGAGGCGATCTCCCTCCTGGGCCGGCTCAAGGATGACGCGAAGCTTCTGGCGGGCGGCCACAGCCTCATCCCCATGATGAAGCTCCGCCTGGCCCAGCCGAAGCACGTGATCGACATCAGGAAGATTCCCGGGCTCTCAGGAATCAAGGAGGACGGCGGGGCCATCGCCATCGGGGCGCTCACGACCCACTACGCCGTGGAATCCTCCTCGCTCCTGAAGCAGAAGTGCGCGCTCCTGACCGAAACCGCCGGCACGATCGGCGATCCCCAGGTGAGGAACATGGGGACGGTCGGGGGGAGCCTGGCCCACGCCGACCCGGCCGCCGACTACCCCGCCGCGGCGATCGCCCTGGGCGCCGAGGTTGTTGCGGAGGGGCCCAAGGGCAAGCGCACGATCAAGGTGGACGACTTCTTCAAGGGACTTCTCACCACTGCCCTCCAACCCGATGAGATTCTTGTTGAAATCCGTATCCCGTCCTGGCCGGTGGGGACCGGGATGGCCTACATGAAGTTTCCCCATCCGGCCTCTCGCTTTGCAGTCGTGGGCGTTGCGGCCGTCGTGACGGCGGACGGCAAGAAGGTGGGCGTCGGCATCACGGGAGCCGGGACGAAGGCCGTGAGGGCCAAGGGGGTGGAGGCCGCGCTCAGCGGCAAGACCCTGGACGCCGCGGCGATCAAGGCCGCGGCCGAGGCCAGGAGCCCTCAGCAGGGGTTCCTGGCCAATGAATTTTCATGGAGGTGAAGGGCCGGTGATCGCGGGAATTGTCCTCGCTGCAGGGCTCTCGCGCCGGATGGGACGGGCGAAGCTCCTGCTCGATTGGGGTGGGGCACCGGTGATCAGGCGGGCGGTGGAGCAGGTGCTGGCGGGAGGCGTTCACGAGCTTGTGGTCGTCGTGGGCCGCGAGGCCCCAGCCGTCCGGGAGGCGCTCGCAGGTCTCCCCATCCGGTTTGTCGAGAACCCCGCGCCCGAGGCCGGCCAGGCGAGCTCCATCGCATGCGGCGTTTCGGCGCTTGGTCCCGCGATCAGCGCCGCCCTGATCGCTCTCGGGGATCAGCCCGCGCTCCCGTCGGAGGTTATTCCCCGCTTGCTCCAGACCTTCCACGAGACCGGGAAAGCCATCGTGGCGCCTCTGTACCGGGGAACTCAGGGCAATCCCGTTCTCTTCGCCGCTGCCGTCTTCCCGGAGCTCCGAACCCTCACAGGGGATCGCGGGGCGCGTTCGGTTGTGGAGAAAGACCCGTCGCGCGTCGCCCCGGTTCCGTTCGATCTGCCGATGCCGGCGGATCTGGACACGCTCGAGGATTACGAACGGCTCCGCCCGCGGACGAAGCCGGTGTAAACTAGGGGCATGCGCGAGGAGATCAAGAAGATCCAGGGCCTGATGGAGGCGGCGGACTACGTGACCGACGCGCCCGTCGCCACGTCGGTCTATCTGGCCATGACGCTCAGGAAACCCCTCCTGATCGAGGGCCACGCCGGGGTGGGGAAGACCGAGGCGGCCAAGGTGCTGGCGCGGGTGCTGGGGACGAACCTGATCCGCCTCCAGTGCTACGAGGGGCTGGACCAGGCGACGGCCCTCTACGAGTGGAACTACCCGAAGCAGCTCCTCCACATGAAGCTGGAGGAGGGAACGGAGCATACGATCCAGCAGAAGGAGGCGGCCATCTTCTCCGAGCCGTTCCTCCTGCGGCGCCCGCTCCTCCAGGCCATCAGCCAGGACGGCCAGGCCCCGGTGCTGCTGATCGATGAGATCGACCGCTGCGTTGCGGCCAAGAGTCTGATTCCGACCGGCGAGGGGATCAAGAGGGCTGAGGAGATCAGGCCTGGGGATGAGCTAGTCAGCTTCGACCCGGAAGCGTTTCAGATCACCCGGGCGAAAGTAAAGAAGGTCATTCCTCGAGAGACTTCCACCGTCGTTCGACTTCTGATTGGTGGTCGGCTGCTCGAAGTGAGCCCCGAGCATCGGTTCGTTCGCTATTCCGATTCTGAGTACGAGGTCGTTAAGACGTCGGAGCTCCGAGTGGGAGATCGCCTGCCACTACACAAACGATTTTATCCCACACCCTCCGCTGAGCCTCAGTTCGACTTCTCCGACAACATGGTCAAACTCACAGAAGCCGGAAAGCGCCTGCTTCATTCTGCTTATGAGGCTTCGGGGAAAACGTACGAGCAGCTTTCCAGCGCTGTCGGGGTGTCGCGCAATCACCTTCGCAACGTCATTCAGCCGCGCTCCATGCGGGATTCTCTGCGTGCACAGGTAGTCGAGAAGCTCTCCCATGAGTTAGGTCTGAATGGAGCCTTGGCCAAACCCGAACACTCTTACGGGCTTCGGATTCGTCAGTCTGTTGCCTTCTACGAGCTCTTTGGATATATCGTTGCCGATGGTTGCTTCACAAGCGATCGGCTCTGCATCGTGGACAAGGATAGGAAGAACCTCGAGGTCTACGCGGAGAAGTTCAAGGAAGCCTTCGGTGATCTCCCCGAAATCCGCAGGGGGGCGCATCGGAACTACGAGCTGAACTATTGGTCGCTTCCGTTGGGACGATTTCTCCGGCGAGTGCTGGGTCCTGGTATGGTCCGGAGCAAGGACCGAACAGTCCCCAGTTTTGTATTTTCCCTAACGGCCGAGAAGCGTGCGGGGTTTGTGAGGGGATTTTTTGACGGAGAAGGGTGGGTAGGTGATCATCAGGTGTCGGCGGCGTCCGCTTCGCCCTACTTGCTCGTTGGAATGCAGCACTTGCTGAGCTCGCTGGGCGTGGATAGCCACATCTCCAAGGTTCGGACGTATCCCAAGACCTTCGGAAAGGGCCCCTATTTTGTCCTGACGGTCGCCAACGTTCGGGCTTTCGTCGAGACGGTTGGCTTCTGTTCGTCGGCTAAGAAGAGTCTCGTCGTGAACCCTCCGGTTCATGAGTTCACTCGGACCGAGACCCTCCCCAGAGAATCGGTGACCGTGGCCCTGAACCTGCTAAGGGATCGGACGGTCCTCCGCGGAACTCGCTCCCATCAGACGGTGTACGATATCCTGTCAAGGCGGATTCGCCCGAATGTGTCGTCGTTGCGTAAGATCTCCGACGCGTTTGACACTCCAGAGCTTCGTGATCTCCTCGGGCGAGAGGTCGTCCTTGGAGAGGTTACGTCAATCGAGACACTCGAGACCCCTCAAACCGTCTACGACTTTGTCTTGGAAGGTCAACCGTACTTCGTCGCGAACCAGGTCGTGACTCATAACTGTGACGAGGAATTCGAGGCCTTCCTGCTCGAGGTGCTCTCCGAGTTCCAGGTGACCATCCCCGAGATCGGGACGATCAAGGCGACCCAGCCGCCCTATGTCGTGCTGACGTCCAACCGCTCGCGCGAGCTCTCCGACGCCCTTCGGCGCCGCTGCCTCTATCTCTGGATCGATTACCCGTCCTTCGACAAAGAGGTGCGGATCGTCCAGCGGAAGGTGGCCGGGATCAACGACCGGCTCGCCCGCCAGATATCCAAGTTCATGGAGACGATCCGTCAGGTGAGGCTCTCCAAGGTTCCGGGGGTGGCGGAGACCCTGGACTGGGCCCAGGCCCTCACGACCCTCCACGCCGACCACCTGGACGAGGCCCTGGTCGCCGAGACTCTGGGCTGCGTGCTGAAGGACGCCGACGACATCAAGCGCTTCAAGCAGGAGCTCCAGACGGCCGGGCTGAAACACTTCCTGCCGCTCGAAGGCTAGTGTCCCGCGATCTCCTGACCTCCACCCTCTCCTTTTGTCGTCTCCTGCGCCAGCACGGGATGCCCGTGACGGTCTCGGAGGCCACGGATGCGGTAAGGGCTCTCGAGCACCTGGATATCGCCGACCGGGACGAGGTGTACCTGGGCCTCCGCTCGGTGCTGATGGCCCGGATCGAGGAGCAGCCCGCCTTCGACCGCTGCTTCGAGGCATTCTGGAAGCGGCAGAGCGAGATGCCCCCCATCATGGACGGGCTCCTTTCCCCCACGCCGCCTTCGCCCCCCGAGGATCAGTCCCAGCCCGGCACGCTGAAGGTGGCGGGGCAGAAGCGCGAGGGCGTGGCGCTGGAGGCCTGGGTCGGCGAGGAGGAGGCCCCCGAGAGCGAGCCGCTCGGCGTCCCCGGGATGAGCGATCGAGAGTCGCTGATGGAGCAGGATTTCTCGAGTTTCCCCGCCGACCAGCTGGACGAGGTGGCCCGGCTCACCGTCGAGATCGCCCGGCGTCTCGCCGCCCACCGGAGCCGGCGACGGCGGCCCACCCGGCGTCGCGGGATGATCGATCTTCGACGCACGGTGAGGGCCAACCTCATGCGGGGAGAGCTGATCGAGCTGCGCCAGAAGGAACGGAAGCGCCGGAAAGTCCGGCTGGTCCTCCTCTGCGACATCTCCGGCTCGATGGACCTCTACAGCCGCTTCCTCCTCCTCTTCCTCTACGCGCTCCAGAACGTCTTCGGCCGCGTCGAGACCTTCACCTTCTCCACCCGGCTCACGCGGATCTCGCCCCATCTCATGGGGCGGTCTTATCGCCAGGTGCTCCGGCGGCTGACGGATCTCAAGGACTGGTCGGGGGGAACGCGGATCGGCGAGTGCCTGGCCGACTTCAACCGGGAGTGGGGGGCTCGGCTCCTCGACCGCCAGACGTTTGTCCTCATCATCTCCGACGGTTGGGACACGGGGGATCCCGAGCTGCTGGCCGGCGAGCTGCTCAAGATCAAGCGGCGCGCCGGCCGGCTCTTCTGGCTGAACCCGCTCCTTGGTAATCCCGCCTACCAGCCGTTGACGCGGGGCATGGCGGCGGCGCTCCCGCTGCTGGACCGCTTCGCCCCCGCCCACAACCTGCAGAGCCTCCGCGACCTCGCCAGCCACCTGCGCGTCTAGCGCGGATTATTCATGAACGCACATCGGCGTGGTGGGCGGGTCCTGTCGCGGGGTGCAGCCCCGCTGGCCGCGCTCCGTCACCCGCTCGCCCGAACGCAGCTCAGGTGAGCTGCGGACGGGCCGAGGGGGTCCCAC
>JACPSW010000109.1 GCA_016193045.1 Candidatus Rokuibacteriota bacterium
CGAGCACGGCCTCGAGACCCCTGAGGGCTTGAGCCCGCGGTTCGTCTCCACGGCGCTCGGCACACCGGCGCGCCAGGGTGACGACGAAGCCCAGACGATTCTGGAGGTCGCGGAGCTTGGCTTCGCGCACCAGCCACGCCTCGTCCAGCGGCCAGAACACCAGCACGAGCCAGGGCAGAGCCTCGACCAGACGAGACTCGAGATCCTCCTGGGCCAGGGCCGTGAGGAGCACCTGGCCGGGGTTCTTCGGTTTCCAATGACGCGGTCGCAGATGCCCCAATCCCGCGTATCCCAAGGCGGCGAGATCGCGAGCGAGGGCTTCGGCCGCCGCTCGCCTGGGGGGCACTCCCAGGTCCGCATGCGGCAGCGTGGTGGGAGGGAGCTCGTAGAGCCTCATCGCCCGCAGCGCGAGTTCCGGCGTCAGACGGCGCTGGCCCCTTTCCAGCATGGCGAGGTAGGGCTGCGATACCCTGAGGCGCGCCGCCGCCTCCACCTGGCTCAATCCCCTGGCCAAGCGAGCGATCCTCAGGTCGGTCGAGTTCATGACAGGGTCAAATATATCACAAGATTTGTAATATTCGAAAGGCCTAACCGCAGAACCGTGGAGGGCGTCGGGCAGCGCCGTCAGCCTGTCAGGGCCTGCCAGGCTAGGCGAGGAGGATTCGGAGGTTCGAGGCGAGCCTCGTCTGGCTTCGACGGGAGATGACGCCGAGCCGCGCGATGAGCCGGCGGTTGTCGATGGCCCGGATCTGGTCGACCATGATGTCCGATGGCTCCTTAAGCCCGGCTTCCCCCGGGGCCAGGTGGACCCGGAGGTAACGGGCCTCAGGTCGGGTCTTCGTCGTGAGCGGACAGATGACCGTGGACGGGTGGAGTCCGTTCAGGAGATCCGTCTGCACCACGATGACCGGACGGACCTTGCCGGGCTCCGTCCCCCTCCGCGGGTTCAGGTTCGCTGTGAAGACGTGCCACTTGCGGATCTCCATCGGACCTACTCGCCCAGCTCGTCCTCCAGGCGCTCGAACGTCTCCAGCAGCTCCATCGAATCGGCGGCGACGAGCGCCGACTCCTCGGCCAGCGCGCGCTTCAGAAGCTTTCGCTTCCAAAGCTTGTTGTAGAGGTTGATGGCTTCGTTGAAGTAGGCGTTCCGGGCCTTGCGGCTCTTGCGGAGAATCTCCTCCGCCTCTTCGTAGACCCGGTCCTGCAGCTTCAGCGACAGCAGCTTGGACATTCTCCCCTCCGGCGCGGCTGGTATCACTCGGAGTATATACCGTGCCGCGCGCCCCCGTCAACCGGCGCGGCGGCGGGCGGCGAGGAGGACGGCGATGATGGTCATGCCGTCCAGGACCTCGCCCGCCAGGACCATCCGGAGGGCTTCCTGGAAGGGGAACGGCCGCACCTCGATGAACTCCGTGTCGTCGGGCGGGAGGGAGAGCCGCGTGAGGCCCTCCGCCAGGAAGAGGTGGGCCGTCTCCTCCAGGATGCTCTTGGAGGTGTGGTAGGTCGAGACCCGGGTGAGCCGCCCGGCCCGGTAGCCGATCTCCTCCCCGAGCTCCCGCTGGGCCGCGTCCTCGAGCGACTCGCCGGCGTGGACGCCGCCGGTGGGCATCTCCCACGTCGGCCGCCCGGCCACGTAGCGGTACTGGCGGATCAGCAGCACCGTGTCAGGGTCCAGGAAGGGAAGGATCCCCACGCAGTTCCCGCAGGAGACCACGCCGTAGATCGTCGTCCGCCCGTCGGGCATCTCCACCAGGTCTTCCCGGAGTGAGAGCCAGCGGTTCTGGTAGATGGGCTTGGTCGAGAGGGTCTTCCAGGGCGTCTCCGAGAGCTTCGTCATCGGCTGGGCTCCGTGAGGAATCTACGGGTGTGCTGCGGCGTCGGAGTCTGGCTCCCCGCCAGCGCCGCCCTGAGGCGCGCGAGGTCGGCGGGCGTGTCCACATCATACCAGGTCGGCAGGAGCGCGACCCTGAGCCCCTTCGCCTCCGCGCGGCGGAGGGTCTCGGGCATGACCTCGGGCGTGCTCCAGCGGATCCCCTCGAAGAGCTCGGGGTGGGGCGCGCGGAGGCCGATCAGGTAGTAGCCGCCGTCCTCGCTCGGGCCCAGGACGAGGTCCGCGTCGCCCCGGCGAAGGCGGGCGACGGCCTCAGCCAGGTACTCCGTCGGGAGCGTGGGCGTGTCGCTGTCGATCGCGACGGCGCCGGCGTGGCCGTTCCCCAGGAACTCGGCGAAGCCGTTGGCCAGGCGTGCGCCGAGGTCAGGGCCGCGCTGGGCCACGAGCCTGAAGTCCGGCGCCAGCGCCTCGAAGAGGGGCCGCTCGGCCTCGGGCGCGTAGGCGACGGCCGGCGTCGCGCGCCGGAGGGTGCGGACCTGCTCGATCTTGTCCTGGAGGAAGGAGCGGTAGAGGTCCGCCGCCTGGGGGCCGCTGAGGGGCGGGCAGAGGCGGGTCTTCACCTCCCCCGGGCGCGGCGCCTTGGCCATGATGAAGACGGCGACCCTCGTCCGGCAGCGCCATTCCCACCAGAGGAGGGCGTAGAGCGGGAAGAACTCGATCGCGCGGAGCCACAGCGGGACCGCGGTCGGCTGCCAGAGGTAGCCGAGGTAGGAGAGCGACACGGCCCCCGTGAACCAGAGCCAGGCGGGCGACGGCCGCGCGGCGACGAAGGGCAGCATCCACACGGCGTACCACGGATGCATCGCAGTGGGGACGAGCACGAGATAGGCGCCCGCCGCCGCCATCCCCGCCCGCAGGAGGCTCTCGGGGTCCTCTCGCGCGCTGTGGCCGATCCTGAGGAGGACGGCGAGCAGGACCCCGAAGAGTCCCAGCATCACGATCCCGCGGACGACCTCCCGGGCCGCGCCCTCCAGGCCCAGGGGCTCGGTCAGAAAGGCGCGGAGGCCGACGTTGAAGTCCTCCGCGCTGCCGAAGTACTCGGGAAGGAAGCCCAGGACGTTCCCGCCGGCGCCGGGGAGGTAAAGTAGGTAGCCCGCGGCGACGACGCCGACCAAGGCCAACGGGAAGCGCCAGTCGCGCGCGCGCCGCCACGCCAGGAGCAGGACGGCCGGGTAGAGCTTGACGAGCGCGGCGAGCCCGAGGGCCGCTCCGGCGAGGGCCATCCGCCCCCTCTGGCGCCAGCAGAGAGCCAGCAGCACCGCGGGCAGCATCACAAAATCCACGTGGCCCGCCTGGGCGCCCTCGAAGACGGCGAGCGGCGACCACGCGTAGAGGAGGACCGCCGGGCCCGGCACCCCCAGCCGCCGGAGGAGAACCAACAGGAGGAGAACGGCGAGGGCCTCGGCTCCCACGACGATGAGGCGCCAGCCCGCGACGCTGTCGGGCGCCAGCCGGCCCGCCAGCGCGTACACCGCCTCGGCGCCCGGCGGATAGACGGTGCGTTTGTCCGGACGATTGATCCCGGTGTGGATCAGCGGGTCGCGGAGATGGGAGAGCTCAGCCGCGGCCGGCGGGTAGCGGTAGGGATTGATCCCCGCCCGCTGGACCCGGCCGTCCCAGACGTAACGGTAGAGATCCGATGACAGCACCACGGGGCCCGGCACCAGCGGGAGGCGAAACGCCAGGGCGAATCCCAGAATCAGAACCACGAGGACCCGATCCTCCACCCGCCGCCGGAGGACCAGCCAGGCGGCGGTGGCGTAGAGGACGAAGAGGGCGGCGAAGACCGCGACGTAGCGCCCGAGCGGGGCCATCCCCGGCCCGGGCACCCAGGACAGAAAGACAGCGTACCCCCCGAGGCTCAGGAGGCCGAGCCCGCCGACGGCAGCCCGAAGTCGCGTTAGCGGATCTCCTCCCACTGGTCCGCGGGGACGCTGAGCGCAGCGTCCACCACCCGCGGGTCGAATTGGCTTCCCGCCTCCTGGCGTAGCGTCGCGAGCCGGGTGACGGGCCGCGTGATCCGCCGCGCGATCAGCGCCCCGGCGACGAGGGCGAGGACGGCGCCCGCGAGGGCGTGGAGGTAGAAGCGCCGCCTCACCTGGGCGAGCTCGGCCACGTAGACCTCCACCGGGTAGTCCACGTCCAGCACCGCGAAGACCCGGCCGCCCGGGTCACGGATCGGCGCGAAGGCGGTGATCCAGGTCCCCGACTGGTTCTCGTAGCGAGCGTGGGGAGCTTCAGCATGTATACGGTCTTCCAGATCCACCACGCGGGAAAGCCCACGAGCTTGAGTCCCTTGAGGTCGGCCACCGCCGTGTGGCGGGAGAGCGGCACCATCTCCCCGAGCAGTCTGAACCTGAAGGGCTTCCGCGCTCGCCCCGTGAGCTCGATTTCCAGATTTTCCGCCAGCACGCGCGCCTGACGGAGCGCCACCTGGGCCGTGGCCACGTAGGGCTGGCCCGTGTGGGGATCCATCTGGCAGGCGTTGTCGCCGAGGGCGTAGACGTCCCGGATCCCCTGGACCTCGAAGACCTCATTCACGAGGAGCCGGCCGTCCTTGGCCTTGGGGAGCGGCAGCGCCTCCACCACCGGGCTCACGCGGTTGCCGGCGGTCCACGCCCTTATCGGGTAGAGGACGTGCCGCGCCTCCACGGCGCCGGTCGCGGCCTCCGCCAGCATGGGCGTGAAGAGGAAGAAGTTCCTGTCGCTCAGGAGCGTCACGTGCACCGGCAGGACGCCCGCGCAGCGCTTGGCCAGCTCGAGCGCCGCCGTGACGCCGGCGAAGCCGCCGCCCACGATCACGACCCGCGGCGCCAGCGAGGTGGATGGTCGGGCGAGGACGCGGCCGGCCGCCGGCCGGGCTGCCATTGCTGCTTGCGCCGCCATCTTAGATGCTCCAGAGGCGGCCGCAGCCGCGACAGGGATCGGGCGGGGTGTCTGATTCGAAGCGGGCGCGGAACTGCTGGTACCGTTCCCCGTTCCAGATGTCGTCGAAGGGCTGCTCGAGCGCGTTTCCCAGAACGGTCCCCGAGTAGTCTTTCGCCACCCACGGCGAGATGCAGCAGGGCAACGCATGGCGGTGAACCAGAGTGAGACGCGGGGTGTCGCATGATCCAAGGTGCGCTGGAGGTCCACGAGGGTTTGGACGTTGCCAACCACCCGGTCGAATCGGTCCACCCCGCGAACCTTCAGGTAGGTCTCCCGGGTCGCCGCGTCCATGGAAACCCGGTACTCGTCCAGCCCGCTCTCGATCAGCCGGCGGGCTCGGGCGGGCGTGAGGGTGATCGCGTCGGAATTGAACAGGACCGTCGCTCCCTTCGCCTTCAAGTACGCGATCATCGGGAACAGCTCCGGGTTGAGGAGCGGCTCCCCGATCCCGTGGAGGACGACCCGGTCGAGGGCCGGGAACTGTTCCACGATCCGCGTGAGCTCGGCGAGGGTGAGATCCTTGGGCGGCTCCAGGGTATTGAAGGTGCGGGCGCAGGTCCGGCACTTCGAGTCGCACCGGTTCGTGGTCTCGAGGTAGAGAGAGCGCGGCAGCGTGGCGACGACTCGAGGCCGTTCCATGGCCCTAGAGCGCGGAAACGACGGTGGTGCAAGCGCTCCCCACCTTGGGGAGATCGCCTTCGGTCGCACGCTCCCAGTCCAGGTGGATGCGCTCGCCCCTGGCGAAGGGACAGTAAGGATCGGGCGCGCCAAGGCCCCCCATGAGGGCCCGCCGGCCGGCGCAGCCGCCCCGACAGGGACAGCCCTCACAGTCCATGGGCGTCAGGCGGGCCGCGCTGAACTCGGCGGTCTCGACGATCGCGTGGCCGAGCGTCTGCAGATCCCCGACCGTCAGGCGGCTTTCCGGCCAGTAGGTGCACGGAAGGATCCGGCCGTCGGGCGCCACCCGCACGGTCGAGCGGCCGCACCCCGTCCCGGAAAACCCCGGGATCCCCAGCACCCCCGCCAGGACGGGCTCCGTCGTGGCGACCAGGCGGGTGGAGTGCGCCAGCCGCCTGAACCCGTCCCAGAGCTCGCCGTACCCCAGGGTGAACCGGTCGGTCCTGGACGGCTGATAGATATTCACGCGGAGGTTGGCGCCGACCGACGCGGCCACGCGGGCCAATTGCGGCATCCCGTCGTAGTTGAGGCTCATCATCACCGCATCACCGCGCGCCAGTTGCCCCGGCCGCGGAAGGCGTCGTGCTCGCGCTCAGTGGGGAAGTCCAAGGAGAACTCCACGCTCTGGAAGCGCTTGACGGCTTCGTCCGGCAGTCGCTGGAGGCTCAAGCCATTGGACGTGATGCTGGTCTTGATCCCGCGCTCCCAGAAATACTCCAGGATGGTCTCGTAGTCGGGATGGAGGCCATTCTCCCCCACCCCGAGGTTCATGCTCTTGATGGGGATGCTCTCGCACGCCTGCCGCACAGCCGCCACGCTCAGCCGGTCGATCGCCATGTCCGGCCGGTAGCAGTGGGCGCATCTCAGATTGCACTCGTTGGTGAGGCCGATTCCGACCGAGAAACCTCGGAGGGGGGCTCCGCCCCCCTTCCGAAGCCTCCCCCCAGAACGGGTTGCGGCGGCAGAGCCGCCGCTCGAACACTCCCGATCAGACGCTCTAGGCCGCTTAGCGGGTATTGCCACGGGTCAGCTCCTCCAGGCGTAGCGAAGTGTGGTGAACAGCAGGTGATACCCTGCCAGCAGGCTCCCCTTGAGCGTTCCGGCGACCTTCGAGCGCCCGATCCGCTTGCGATACCTCACCGGGACGTTCACGATCCGGTAGCCCTTGCGGGCCGCTTTCACCACCATCTCCACGGGCCAGCCGTAGGTCTGCTGCTCCATGCGGAGAGTTCGCAGGGTGTCGGCCCGCACGGCCCGGAAGGAGCCGATGTCGCTGAGGCGGAGACCGTAGAGCAGGCGCACCAGCGAGACCACGAGGCGATTGCCGAGGCTCTGATGGGGCGTCAGGGCCCCGTCCTCGACGGAAACGCGGGCCCCGATCACCAGGTCCGCCCGGCCTTCGAGGACCGGGCGGAGGATCGCAGGCATCTCCGAGGGATCGTCGCTTCTGTCGCCGTCAAGAAACACTAGGACATCAGCGTCCCTTGCCGCCAGCGCCCCGGCCAGGCAGGCGGCTCCGTAGCCGCGCCGGGGCTCGTGAATCACCCGGGCCCCGGCGGCCCGGGCCGCCTCGGCCGTCCCATCGGTGCTGCCGTTGTCGACCACGAGGATCTCTGCGGCCAGGTCCCCCCGGACCTCCTTCACCACGAGGCCGATGGCAGCCTCCTCATCCAGGGCGGGAATGACGACGGCGACTCGCATGGGTCGGGCTTTCCAGGAGTTAGACACCAGCCGGGCCCCTTTCGGTTCGGTTTGAAGGAGTCTAGCGGAGCAGGCGGGACAAGGTATTACGGCAAGGTCAAATCTTGGTGAAATCGGGCCTCCGCGCGGCGTGGAACCTCCTCGTTGCCATCGGCTTCACCAGGGCCTGGTCGATCAGCTGGTGGACCGCCTGAGGAGGGAGTGTCGCCGCGGTGACACGACACACGCCCAGCACCCGCCGGGCCGTCGAATCATCGAAGCGCACGTCCTGCTGCAGGTACTCGCGATAGCCGGAGAGCATGCGGGCGACCATTCCCTCGAGCGGCGAAGGATCCACGAGCCAGCCCGGGTCCACCAGGGAGAGACCGCGCAGGCCCAGGCGCCCCGTGATCAGGTCCAGCATCTTTTCCTGGGTGGGCGGCTCGGAGACCACGAGATGAACGGTCTCCCCCACCCCGCCGGGATGCTCAGCCAGCGCCACCACCGCCGCCGCTACGTACTCGAGCGGCACGATGTTGAAGCGGGCTCGCGGCGCCGCGTGGATCCTGAGCGGCACCGGGGTCCCGTCGGCCAAGCGGGCGAGCCGCGCGGCCAGCCGGATGAAGTCGAAGAAGAGGTTGGCCGGCGTCCCGCCTGCCGTGGCCGGCGCCGGGCCGACGACGATGCTCGGCCTCAGGACCCTGACGTCAACGCCCAGGCGCGCTCCCACCCGGCGCACTGCCCCCTCGGCCTCGAGCTTCACCCGCTCGTAGGGATTGTGGAACTCCTGTCCCAGGTCCCCCTCGGACTCGAGCACGCGTCCCGCCCGCCTCCCACAGACGTAGGCTGTGGAAAGGTGGGCCCAGCGGCGGAGCCTGCCGCCCCGGAGGCCGTGGAGGAGCGCGACCGGGCCGTCGATGTGCCCCTGGCGGAAGGCAAGCAGGTCGTCGGGGAAGAACGTGGTCTCCCCCGCGCAGTGGATCACCGTTTCGACATTCGACCGGAGCCGGGCCCAGTCCGATGCGGCGAGGCCGCAGCCCGGAAGGGCGAGGTCGCCCTCGATGATGCCGAGGTGGCGGCCGTCGGGCGCACAGCCCAAGGCGTTCGCCACGCGGTCCGGGGCCGGCTCGCCCTCCTTGCCGCGCGCCAGCGCCAGCACGGGCCGCCCGGCGGCCAGGAGACGACGCGCCACCTCACGCCCGATGAACCCCGTGGCACCGGTGAGAAGAACGGGAGCGGCAATCATAGGAGCCACCCGATGAGACACCGAGGATGACCAAAACGATTCCACACCCCTGCTGCACGGAAGAGATCAGAGGCATGTCAAATGTCGGTGAATCGCGCTCGATCCTCCCTCTTGACAAGGTCTCTGAACATTACTACATTGTTACCAAGTCTAGATGTATGAACCAATGAACAGGGAGGTAACTTATGGCCGTTTCTACGAAGCGCTCCATCAAGGTGGCGGACGAGACGTGGATCGCCACTGCTCTGCTACATAGAGAGAATCCCTCACGAGAAGACTTTACCGTCCAGGAAATAGTGGACCGGGCTGCCAGGGAAGCTATCGCGGGCGAATTGCGTCCCGGGGTGTACGTCCACGCTCGCCAGCACTGCGTTGCAAATCGTCCCCCGGATCCGGGAAGGTACCGAATGCTGTTTGCAACCGGCAAAGACACCCGGCGACTCTTCCGTCCAGGAGATCCCTATCACCCTGCTCGAGATGGTTCCAAGGTTGTTCCAGCAAAGGAGGAGATCCCGGCGCAGTACCACCATCTCGTGGACTGGTATTTCACGGAGCATGCTTTGAGGCGAACCGACGCAGAAAAGACAGACCCTATTCTCCAGCTTCGCGGCCTGGGCAAAGAGATCTGGGCGGGAGAGGATCCGGACCGCTACGTGCGCCGTCTCCGTGAAGGCTGGGAATGAGCCGGATCTTCTGGGACACGAACCTGTTCATTTACTTGATCGAGGACTACGGCGAACTCTCCGAGCGGGTCGCGGCCCTACGAAAGCGAATGTTGGGCCGCAACGACCAGCTCTATACATCGGCGCTCACGCTCGGCGAGGTCCTGGTAAAGCCCACAGAAGCAAGGAGCCATGAGCTCAGACGGAAATACGAGGCTGCCGTAGTCACCGGGTCGATCGTCATCCCGTTCGACATCGAGGCGGCCCGAACCTACGCCAGCATCCGCCAGGATCGGAACATACGCCCGCCGGATGCGATGCAATTGGCTTGCGCGGCGCACGCCCGCGTGGATCTCTTCATAACCAACGACGACCGGTTGAGTGAGAAGACCGTACCCGGCATCCAGTTCGTCACCTCTCTGGCAAGATCGCCCCTCTGATGAAAACGACGCCGGACTAAGAGGAGAGCCACGATGGCAACCTGAACCTGCACCCGGTCCAGGAAGGGGTCAGCCGGAGAACTTGTAGCCCTGGCCGTGGACCGTCAGGATCCAGGCGGGGCGCTCCGGGTCCGTCTCGAACTTCTGGCGGAGGCGGAGGACGTGGGTGTCCACCGTGCGCGTGGTGGGGAACTGCTCGTACCCCCAGACCTCGTCGAGCAGGCGGTCGCGGGTGACGACCTCGCCCCGGTGCTCCACGAGGTAGCGGAGCAGGTCGAACTCCTTCCGGGTCAGCCGCACCTCCCGGCCCGCCTTGAAGACCTGGCGGCCGCGGAGATGGATGCGCACATCGCCGAAGGCGAACTCCTCGAACTTCTGCCGGGGCCCCGGCCGTCGGAGGACGGCGCGCACCCGCGCGAGGAGCTCCCTCAGCGAGAACGGCTTCGTGACGTAGTCGTCGGCGCCGAGCTCCAGCCCCAGCACCCGGTCCACCTCCTCGCCGCGGGCGGAGAGCATGATGACGGGAACGTCCAGGCCCTTCTGGCGGAGGGCGCGCAGGACGTCCCAGCCGCTCAGCTCGGGCATCATGATGTCGAGGAGGATCAGGTCGGGGGCCTCGCGGACGGCGAGGGCGAGGCCTTCCTTCCCGGTCGTCGCCGCGAGGGTCTGGTACCCCTCGAAGCGGAAGTTGTCCTCCAGCCCCCGCACCATGGCGGGCTCGTCGTCCACGATGAGGATCAGGGGCATAGCGGCAGCCAGAGGGTGAACCGGCTCCCCTCCCCCGGCCGGCTCTCCACGGTCACGCGGCCGCCGTGGGCTTCGGCGATGTGGCGGACGAGCGCCAGCCCCACCCCGCTGCCGCGCCGCCCCTGGGTCTCGCTCCGCCCCACCCGGTAGAACTTCTCGAAGATCTTCTCGAGCTCGGCGAGGGGGATCCCCATCCCCTTGTCCGCCACGGTGAGCGTGAGGTGGCCGGCCTGGACGCCGGCCTCGACGCCGAGCCACTTGCGCTCGGCCGAAAACTTGATCGCGTTGTCCACCAGGTTGGCGAGGGCCTGGCCGACGGCCCCGGCGTCCATGGGGACCTTCGGGAGATCCGGGGGCATGGTCAGGTCCACCTTGAAGCCTTCCTGGGCGAGGACATAGCCGAACGCCTCGAGCGTCTCGCGGACCAGCGGCTCCACGGCGGTAGGCGCGATGTCGTACTGGCGGGCGCCCCCTTCGATCCTGGAGAAGTCGAGGACATTGTCGATCAGGCGGGACAGCCGCTCGCTCTCGCGCGTGATCACGCGATAGTACTCCTGGAGCGCGACCTGATCCCTCACGCGCCCCATCTCGAGCGTCTCGCCGAACATCCGGATCAGCGAGAGCGGGGTCTTGAGGTCGTGCGACACGTTGGCGACGAAGTCGGACTTGAGCCGGGCCATCTCCGTCTCCCGCCTCACCAGCCGGTAGGTCGCCACGAGGCCCGCCACGATCACGACCAGGAGCAGGCCGAAGGCGATGGTGAATACGGTCGCCTGGCGGCGGATCGCCGCCTGCGGAGACATCCCCCGGGGGTGATAGAGGGCCACGCGCCAGGACGGGAGCGCGGCGCCGAAGGAAGCCGTGGCGATGCGCTCGGCCCCCTCCAGCGGGGCCCGGGTGTACACGGCCCGGTCCTGGTCGTCGAGCACGGCGATGATGGTAGGGCCTTCCACGGCGCGCAGGGTCTTTTCCAGGATCTCGCGCCGGAGCACCTCGGGGTTCCGGGAGAGCGCCACCAGCAGGGGCGTCCCCCGCGCCTGGAGGACTGCCGCGAGAACGACCTGATCGCCCACGACGACGTGACGCCGGCCGCCGCGCTCCCAGAAGGCCGGCGAGATCTCGACCAGCAGCTTCGAGACCACGCCGGCCTCCTCCCGCGTCGGGGCGGCGGGGAACAGGACGCGCCCCCCTCGATCCACGAGGTAGAGGCGCCCGACGAGCGGCGCCGCCGCCATGAGCTCCCCGAGGGCGCCGGGGATGAAGCCGGGCCGCTGGAGGACGGTGTCCAAGCGGCTCAGGATCTCGTCCTCCGTGTGGGACAGCAGCATCTCCACCTTCTCGGTGGTCATGGAGGCCAGATCCCGGGCCTGCTCCCGGAAGAGCAATTCGGCGGAGGTCTCCCACTGGCGAAGAGACGCATACCCGAGGACCGCCAGGATGGCGGCGGGGAGCACGACGGCCAGGAGTCCGAAGGCGGAGAACCGGACCAGCGGCGAGGCCGGGCGGATGGTCATTCCTTCTCGGCGAGGAGGCGCTGGATCAGGGACTCCGTCTCATCGTAGGCGCCCTCGCCGATGTGCTGGTAGCGGACGATGCCCTTGCGGTCCACGAGCACCGCCGTCGGCCACGCCCAGACCCCGAAGCGCCGCCAGATGGCGGAGTCGTTGTCCTGCACCACGGGGTAGCGGACGCCGAGACGCTTGGTGGCAGCCACGACCTTGTCGTAGGGCTTCTCCCAGAAGAACTCGGGGGTGTGGACCCCCACGATCGTCAGCCCCGCTGCATCGTACTTCTCGTGCCAGCCCCGCAACCGCGGGATCACGTTCTGGCAGTTGATTCACCCGTAGGTCCAGAATTCCACCAGGACAACCCGTCCCTTTAGCCCGCTGCTGGTGAGGGGCGGGCTGTTGATCCACGGCGACCCGGCGATCTCCGGGGCGGGCTGGCCGCGCCGGAGCGCCTGCCCTGCAGCCGGCCAGGCCAGCCAGCCCGCGAGCCCGATGGCCAGCACGATGAAGAGGGCGAGCACCCCGCGCCGCGCCGCCCGCGCGCTCTCCGAGGCGGGCACGGCCGCCCAGCGCCGCTTCACCGCGCGGCGCGCCCAGTCCACGAGGCGCACCCCCAGCAGGATAGCGAGCACCCCGGCGTACACGAAGGGCTCATCCCGGCCCTTCTTGGCCAGCCAGAGGAAGTGCAGCGCCCCGAGGACGCCGGCGACATACACCAGCCGGTGGAGCCGCTGCCAGGCCAGCCCGCCCAGCCGCTTCACCATGCCCGCCGTCGAAGTGGCGGCGAGGGGCGCCAGCAGCGTCAGCGCCAGCAGGCCCACGGTGATGTACGGGCGCTTCAGGATGTCGGCGCCCATCCGGGGCCAGTCGAAGAAGTGGTCGAGCACGATCCAGACGGAAAAGTGCAGGCACACGGAAAAGAAGGCGAAGAGCCCGAGCAGGCGGCGGAAGGCGATCGGCCAGGCGATCCCGAACAGGATGCGGAGGGGCGTCATGGCGAGACTCGCGAGCAGGATCCTGAGCGTCCAGATCCCGAGGGTGCGGGTGACGTGCTCGATGGGGTTGGCGCCCAGGTTGTCGGTCTGGAACTGATAGAGGAGCAGCGCGACCGGGTAGAGGCACACCGCCCACACCGCCGCCTTCAGCGCGACGCGCACTCGCCGCGTCATATCGCGGACCTCGCGGGTCCTGCCGCCCGCCCTCCCCACGCACTTACGCTTGCAGCGTGTGTGCGTCGGGGGCCCAGCCCCACGGTGCTCACTCCCGCGAGCGGCAGGCTCCTCGACGCGTCATCGCCCGGCCTCGAGGTCCGGTGGCCTGACGCGGTCCGCTCCGCGCCGTGGGGCGCCCCGTTCGCCGCGTCACCCGCGAGGCCCGCGCGCATCTCACGCCTAGTAGTATTTCTTCAGGTCCATACCCGTGTACAGCGGGGCGACCTGGTCGGCATAGCCGTTGAAGGGAAGCGTCGGCCGGCGGCGGAACTCCCCGATCCGGCGCTCCGTCGCCTGGGTCCAGCGCGGGTGATCCACGGCCGGGTTCACGTTGGAGTAGAAGCCGTACTCGCTC
>JACPSW010000110.1 GCA_016193045.1 Candidatus Rokuibacteriota bacterium
GAGCCGGACCCACGGGGGTTGCGCCCTGCGACAGGCCCCGCCCGCTACACTCGACTATGGTTCGTAAATAATGCAGATTAACACCCAACACACCAGAAGGGAGATAGGACCATGGGAATGACTCGGCGCGGCTTTCTCGTGAGTGCAGGAACGACGTCGCTGGTCCTGCCGTGGGCGCGGCTTGCTTGGGCGCAGAAGAAGGCGAGCGTCACCATCGCCTTCCCTGAAGCCATCACCAGCATGGACCCCCAGCCGGGGAGCCGGAGCACGCCCCGCGAGTCGTTTTACCAGGCCGTCTTCGACCGTTACCTCGCCCAGGACCGCCAGCTCAAATATCTTCCCTCGATCGTCGTGGCCTGGCAGTACACCAATCCCGAGAAGACCGCCATGGACTTGAAGATCCGGCAGGGGATCAGCTTCCACGACGGCTCGGCCCTCACCGCCGAGGACGTGGCTTTCAGCCTGAACCGGATGCGGGAGACGGCGCCGTACTCCGTTGTGTACAAAAACATCACCGCCATCGAGATGCCCGACCGGTCCTCGCTCAGGCTGAAATTCGGCGCCTACAACCCCGCCTTCACCAAGTGGCTCGGCTTCCTCTCGGGCTTCGTGCTCCCCAAGGCGGCCTTCGAGAAGGCCGGCCCCGAGGAGTTCGCCAAGAACCCGGTGGGGTCGGGGCCCTACAAGGTCGTCCGCTTCGTGCCCGGGAGCCTGCTGGTGCTGGAGGCCTTCGACAAGCACTGGAAGGGCGCTCCCCCGATCAAGCGGGCGACCTTCAAAGTGGTCGGGGATCCGACGGCCCGGCTCTCGGAGATCCTCTCGGGAGACTCCGACATCACGACGGAGATCCCCGTGGAGGAGTACAACCGCCTGGCGGTTCAGCCGGGGCTGAGAGGAGTGAAACAGCCTGTTACCGATGTCGCCACGCTCTTCGTCTCCCCGCGCTTCGAGCCGTTTCAGAAGGAGGAGGTCCGCCTGGCGGTCCATCACGCCATCGACAAGAAGACCCTGGTGGATAAGGTGCTCCTCGGCTTCGGCATCCCCGTGTCCACCACCGAGGCCCCGCTCTACGAGGCCTACACCGACTTCAGCTTCCCGTACAACCCCGATCGCGCGCGCGATCTCCTCGGCAAGGCGGGCTACTCGAAGTCCAACCCGCTGAGGCTCAAGGCCATGACCACCAAGGGGGCGAAGACGAAGGACTTCGAGGTCATGAGCGCCATCACCCAGATGTGGAAGGACGTGGGAATCGAAGCGGAGCTCGAGATCATCACCATCCCCCAGTTCTTCCAGCACCGGAGCGCGAAGACCATCGCCCCGCTCGCCCTCTACTTCTGGTCGAATTCCACCGGCGACCCGGTCAACTCGGTCGGCTTCATGACCCGCAACAAGGGGCCCTTCAAGGTCTGGGAGTCGCCCGACGTGGATCCCAAGGTGGATCCGATCTTCATGGAGACCGACGAGCGGAAGCGGATCCCGGCGGCCAAGGAGGCGGCCCGCTATGTGGTCGAGCGCGGGTACATCATCCCGCTGTACCAGGTGGTGATGCCGGTCATCATGAAGAAGGACCTGGTGTACGACCCGTACCCTCAGGGACTGGTACTGCCCCAGGATATGTCCTGGACCTAACGGATGAGCCTCCGGTATCTGGTCGGGCGAGTCGGCCTGGCCCTGCTCTCCCTCTGGGGAGTGACGGTGCTGGCATTCGTCGTCCTGCGCGTCATCCCGGGTGACCCCGCCCTCCTCATGGCCCCCGTGGGGGCGAGCCAGGCCGATATCGCCGAGATCCGGACCCAGTTCGGCCTCTCCGGTCCTATCTGGCTTCAGTACGTGGCCTGGCTCTGGGGGACCGCGCGCGGCCGGTTCGGCAAGTCGCTCTGGCTCCAGCAGGACGCCATCCGCGTCATCCTCGAGCGGCTGCCGGCCACCCTCGAGCTGGCGTTGACCGCCCTCGTGCTCGCCGTCGCGGGAGGAATCCTCCTCGGCGTGCTGTCGATCCTCTGGCGCCGGACCTGGTTCGAGTCGGCGACGCTCGGCGCAGGCACCCTCGGCATTTCCATCCCCAACTTCATCTGGGGGCTGCTCTTCATCGTTCTCTTCGGCGCCCTCCTCCGCTGGCTCCCGATCTCCGGCCGGATTGCCCCGGATTTCGAGATGGCTCCGCTCAGCGGGTTCCTGCTGATCGACACGCTGCTGCGGCGGGACCCCGGCGCCTTTGGATCCGTCCTCGCCCATCTCATCCTTCCGGCCGTGGCGCTGGCGCTCCCGCTCCTCGCCGTCGTCTTCCGCGCCGTCCGCTCCGACCTGCTGACCGCCGTCCACGAAGAGTACGTCGTGATGGAGAGGATGAAGGGGGTGGGGGAGCTCCGGATCATCTTCTGGCGCGCGCTGAAGAACGCGTTGATTCCCGCCACCACGCTGGTGGGAGTCCAGTTCGGTTTCCTGATCGGCGGCACCGTCCTCATCGAGGCGATCTTCTCCTGGCCCGGCATCGGCCAGCTCACGTTGGCGGCGTTCCAGTACCGGGACTTTCCCCTGATCCAGGGGATCGTCGTCGTCTACGCGGTCACGGTCATCCTGACCAACTTCCTCGTGGACCTGGCCTACGCCTTCCTGAATCCCCGAGTCCGCTACGCATGAATACCTCAGAGGGGGGCTCCGCCCCCCTTCTCTCGGGGACGCGCGAGCGGAGGCGAGCTACCGCTGCGGGCACCCGTGCCACTTCAGGTGGCGCGGGTCGGGGCAAAGCCAGCGCTCGAACGGGCGCGAGCCTGTTCACAAGCTGGAACGGAAAGCTCGTGGCGGGCGTGCTGATCGGCGTCGTCCTTTGCGCGGCGGCGATCCTTGCCCCCTGGCTCACCCCCCACGACCCGAATCGCCAGGACCTTTCGGCCATCCGGCAGCCACCCGTCTGGATGGACGGGGCGTGGGATCATCCGCTCGGAACCGACAGCCTCGGGCGGGACCTCCTTTCGCGTCTCCTCTGGAGCGCCCGCGTGGCGGTGACGGTGGCCCTGGGGGCCACCCTCTGCACCGCGGTGATCGGCACCCCCGTGGGACTCGCGTCCGGTTATTTCCGGGGACGGCTGGACACGTTTCTGATGCGCGTCGTGGACGTATGGATGTCGATCCCCGCCGTGCTGCTGGCCATCGCCCTGATGGCGGTCCTCGGCGTGGGGCTCCTCAAGGTTATCCTGGCGATCGTCCTGGTGGACTGGACGCGCTTCGCCCGGGTGATCCGTGGCGAGGTGCTGGCGCTGCGCGAGCGGGAGTTCGTGGAAGCCTCGCGGGCCATCGGCCTGGGTCCGTTCCGCATCATGGCGGAGGAACTGCTCCCCAACCTGGTGCCACTGCTGATCGTCCTCGCCTCGCTCGAGATGGCGATCGCGGTGGGCGTGGAGGCGCTTCTCTCCTTCGTCGGGCTCGGCGTGGAGGCCGCGGTCCCGTCGTGGGGGAGCATGATCGCCGAGGGGCGCGGCTATCTCCTCGTCGGCTGGTGGGGGATGACGCTGCCGATGCTCGCGCTGGTGGTCACGGTGGTCGGGTTCAACCTGCTGGGCGAGGGGCTCAGGGAGCGGCTGGATCCTCGCCTCCGCACCGAGGCGGCCCGGTGATGCTGCTGCAGGTCAAGGACCTGACCGTCCGGTACGGCGGGCACCTCGCGGTGTGGGAGGCCGGCTTCACCCTCGGGGAAGGGGAGGTCCTCGGCCTGGTGGGGGAATCCGGGGCGGGAAAGTCCACGGTCGGGCGAGCGCTCCTGCGCCTGCTTCCCGAGCCCGGCAGGATCGTATCCGGCGCGATCACCTTCAAAGGGCGCGATCTCCTCGCCCTTCCCGAAGCCGAGCTGAGAGCGCTCCGCGGCGCCGAGATCGCCCTCATCCCTCAGGACCCTCTCGCCGCGCTGAACCCCGCCTTCCGGATCGGACTCCAGGCCACGGATGCTCTCGCCCTTCACCGGGGGCTTTCCCGCCGGGAAGGCAAGGGCGTGATGGCCCGGCTCCTGGCCCGGATGGGGATCGCCGATCCGGAGGACGCGCTCAGGCGCTATCCCCATGAGCTCTCCGGCGGGATGCGCCAGCGCGTGCTCATCGCCATCGCATTCTCCTGCGGCCCGAGCCTCCTGGTGGCCGACGAGCCGACCACCTCGCTGGACGTGACGACGCAGGCCCAGATCCTCCGGCTCCTGGACGGGCTCAGGAGCGAGACCCGCGTGGCGACCTGCTTCATCACCCACGATCTCGGCATCGTGGCCCACCTCACGCACCGGGTTGCCATCCTCTACGCCGGCTGTCTCGTCGAGCAGGCCCCGACGGAGACGATCCTCACGGCGCCGCGCCACCCGTACACCCGCGCGCTCGTCGGGTCCCTTCCGCTCGACGGGATCATGCCCGCGCTTCAGGGGCCTCCACAGGCCTGCCCGTTCAGCGACCGCTGTCCGGAGCGCATGGCCATCTGCGACACGGCTCACCCGCCGCTGAAGAGCGTGGGGGCGGGGCACCAGGTCGCCTGCCACTTGTACTAACTAAACTAGGATGGCGTTGCTCCTCGAAGTCCGGAACCTCAAGACCCACTACCGGCTGGGCGGGTGGCTCAGCGGGCGGAGAGTTCTCCGCGCTGTGGACGGCGTGGACCTCACCCTGAACTCGCAGCAAACGCTGGCGGTGGTGGGGGAGTCAGGGTCCGGGAAGACCACTCTCGGCAGGACGATCCTGCGCCTGGTCGAGCCCACGGAGGGGAAAATCGTCCTCGACGGCCAGGATATCTCCCGGTTCTCCCAGGCCCGGCTCCGGCCGCTCCGGCGGCGGATGCAGATCGTCTTCCAGCACCCCTACGCCTCGCTCAACCCGCGCAAGCGCGTCGGCCGGATCGTCGCCCAGCCGCTCCGGGTCCACCGCGTCCCCGGCGATCACCGCCGGCAGGTTGGCGAGCTCCTGGAGCGGGTGGGACTCCCCGCGTCGGCGGCGAACCATTATCCCCACGAGTTCTCGGGCGGCCAGCGGCAGCGGATCGCCATCGCGCGGGCGCTCGCGCTGAGGCCCGACCTGATCGTGCTCGACGAGATCACCTCGGGGCTCGACGTGACGGTGAAGCTCAGGGTCCTGGCGCTCCTCAACGAACTCCAGGCCGATTTCCGGCTGGCCTACCTCTTCATCTCCCACGATCTTGCGGTCGTCCGAACCGTCAGCGACCGCGTCGCGGTCATGTACCTGGGCCGGATCGTCGAGGAATCCCCCACCCCCGCCATCTTCGAGCGCCCGCTCCATCCCTACACTCAGGTGCTGAAGGCCTCGATTCCCGAGCCGGCGGCGCGGGGGAGCTGGAACCCGCCGGTGCTGGTCGGCGACGCGCCGAGCCCCGTGAACGTTCCGTCGGGCTGCCGGTTCCACCCCCGCTGCCCGCTGGCCCAGGCGATCTGCCGGGAGGTGGAGCCCGAGCTTCGCGAGCTGGCGCCGGGGCGCCGGGTGGCCTGCCACCTCGCCGAAGCGTGAGCCGACAATGTTTAATCCTGAGCTCGAAGCGCTCGACCGCGACGCCCTGGCCGCGCGCCAGCTGGAAGGGATGCGCGGGACGCTCGCGCGCGTGAAGACCAATCCCAGGTATGCCGCACGTCTCGGACGGGTCGATCCCAGGGACGTCAGATCCGCGAAGGACTGGGAGCGGCTCCCCTTCCTCACCAAGGAGGAGCTCCGGGACGCCTATCCCTACGGGCTCGCGTGCGCGCCGCGGGAAGAGTTCCTCCGGCTACACATGAGCTCGGGCACCACCGGCAACCCGA
>JACPSW010000126.1 GCA_016193045.1 Candidatus Rokuibacteriota bacterium
AGAGGACTCGGGATTCATGAACGGGATCCCTGACCGCTCGGCGACCTGGCTGGCGGTCGCCGTCACCGCGCTGTGCCACGAGCCCACCAGGGCGTGGACCTTCTCCTGGGTGATGAGCCGCTCGGCCTCCGATTGGCCGAGCTCCGGCTTCCCCTGGTGGTCGGTGAAGATCAGTCGGACCTTGGCGCCCTTGAGCCCCGGCATCCCCTTGAGGCGCTGGTAGAACGGGTAGGGGATGTCCACCGCCCCGTTGGCGATGTCCTGGGCCAGCTCGAAGACCGCCTTGTTGTCCACCCCGGCCTGGCCAGAGGGCCCGGACATGGGGTACATGACGCCGATCACGACCTCCTTGGGCTGGGCCGAGACGGGAGCGGCCAGGAGGCCGAGCAGGAGCGAGAGCGAGAGCAGGACGCTGAGTCGCTTCATGGAAGAGTCTCCTCTCTGGGAATGAAGGCTGTCCGAAGTGAGGCCGATTCTATGGCCGGTCGCCGGGCGTGTCAAGGCGCGGCGCCGACAAACCCTTCCGTGAGGTCGCGACGAACCAGCTCGGGATCCCGCTCTGCGGGGCTGCCGTAGCCGCCCCCGCCCGGGAGGCGGATCTCGACCACGGCGTCGGGCGCGAGCACCTGCTCGGCCTTGGGGTTGACCGGCGGCTGGCCGTTGACGAGCACCTGGCCCGTGGCTCCGGGCCCGCCGCCGAAGAAGCCTTGCGCCGGGGTCAGGGTGCGGTCGCAGAGGATCGAGCAGACGAAGGGCTCCCGCGTCCTCACCCGGAACTGGATCGTCTGGCCCAGGCCGCCGCGATATCTTCCGGCGCCGCCCGAGCCCGAGCGCAGCTCCTTCTTCTCGATCAGGAGGGGCGACAGCGACTCGATGACCTCCGCGGGCGTGCCCAGGACCCCGGAGGGGAACGCCGTCGCGGACAGTCCGTCCTTGGTCGCCCGGGCGCCGGTTCCGCCCGACGTGAAAAAGATGTACGTGAAGGGACGGCCGGCCAGGTCCTTTCCGGCCACCTGGACCCCCCAGATGTTCGCCGACCCCTCCGCCATGACGCTGTCGGGCAGCGCCTGGCTCAGGGCGCCGGCCACCACATGGGGGAGGAAGTGGCCGACCACATGGCGGGCCGCCACGGGGGCCGGGTGCTTCACGTTCAGGATCGAGCCCTCCGGCGCCGTGATTTTCACGGGGCGGAAGGCTCCCTCGTTGTTGGGGACGTCGGGGCTCACGATCACCTTCACGCCGTAGGTGGTGTAGGCGAGCGTGTAGTTCATGACCACGTTGATCCCCCGGCGGGAGGCATGCGAGGACCCCGCGTAGTCGATCCAGAGCTCGTCCCCCTTCACCTCGCACCGCGCCCGGATGGTGATGGGCTCGTCGAACCCATCCGAGGTGATCGCGTATTCGTACGCGCCGGGTCGCAGGTGCCCGATGGATTCCCGCATGGCCCGTTCGGTTCGGCCGATGATCTCGTCGGCCAGCGGCTCGAGCCGCGGGAGCCCGAACTCGCCCATGAACTCCAGGAGGCGCTGGCCGCCGACGTTGCCCCCGGCGATCTGGGCGTGGAAGTCTCCCAGGACCATCTCCGGGGCCCGCGTATTGGCCCTGATGAGGTTGACCAGCGTTTCGTTGGGCCTTCCGGCTTCGTACAGCTTCATGATCGGGATGAGGAGCCCTTCCTCGTAGACCTCCCGCGCCTCGGCGGAGAGCACGTGGCCGCCGATGTCGATGGCGTGGCAGGTGGAGGCGAAGAAGGCGACGCACTCCTCCCCGCGGAAGATCGGGGTCGCGATCGTGACGTCATTGAGGTGGCCCGAGGTCTTCCACGGGTCGTTGGTGATGAGGACGTCGCCGGGGCGGAGCCGCTCGAGCGGATAGGCCGCGAGGAAGTGGCGCTGGGCCAGCGCCATGGAGTTGATGTGCCCCGGCGTGCCGGTCACGGCCTGAGCCACCATCCAGCCGCGGCGGTCGAAGACGCCGGCCGAGAGGTCGCCGGCCTCGCGGACCACGGAGGTGAAGGACGTCCGCTGGAGCGCCGCGGCCTGCTCGTTGACGATCCCGATCAGCCGGTTCCAGCAGACCTCGAGCGTGACCGGATCCATCAAAGTGGGAGCTCCACGTGGAGCATCAGGGTCTCGTCCACGCCGACACGGCAGCCGGGACCGATCACCGCCGTGGATTCTCGCTCCTCCACGATGGCGGGACCTTCGACGGTGGCCCCCGGCGCCAGGCCGTAGCGATCGTACACCGGGGTCTCGACGAAGCCCCCGGCCTCGGCGAAGTAGGCGGGCCGCCGCCGCTTGAGCGCCGGACGGGTTGACCGCCGCGCGGTGTCAGACACCGTTTGGGCGGGCGCTGTGTCGCCGCCGTCCTCCATCCGTATTTCGCGGGGAGGGCCGGAGACCACGAGGCGCCAGTTCAGCGCTTCGATCGCCACCCCCTGGGCGGTGCGACCGTAGAGCGCCCGGTAGGCCGTTTCGAAGTTTCGCGTTAGGGTCTCCAGGCTCTCCCGTCCGAGACGACCGGGCGGGACCGGTACCTCCACCTCATGGCCCTGCCCCACGTAGCGCATCTCGGCGGTGCGCCTCATGCCGACGGCGCCGCCGGTCACCCCTGCCGCGGCCAGGATCCGGCGCCCCTCCGCCTCCATCTCGGCGTACAGGCGGTTCACGCCCTCCCACTCCGCCTGATCCAGCTGCTGGGGTGCCGTCCTGACGAAGTCGAAGGCGAGGGGGGCGGCGAGGAGGCCGAAGGCCGAGATGGCCCCGGCCCCGAAGGGCAGGAGAAGGCGCGGGACCTTGAGAATCTTGCCGACCTGCCAGGCGTGAACGGGCCCGGCTCCGCCGAAGGCAAAGAGCGGGTACGCGCGGAGGTCCTTGCCGCGCTCGATGCCGTGGATCCGGGCCGCCGCCGCCATATTCTCGTTCACGACGCGGTGGATTCCCCACGCGGCTTCGATCGGGTCCAGGCCGAGCGGGCCGGCAATCCTCTCGCCGACGGCGCGGCGGGCGGCCTCCACGTTGAGGCGCATGAGGCCACCGAGGAAGAAGTCGGGATCCAGATAGCCCAGCAGGAGGTCGGCGTCGGTCACCGTGGGCTCGCGCCCTCCCAGGGCGTAGCACGCGGGCCCGGGGTCGGCGCCGGCGCTCTCCGGCCCGACCTTGAGCAGTCCCAGGCGATCCACTCGGGCGATGGAGCCGCCGCCGGCGCCGATCTCGATCATCTCGATGACGGGGACGCGGATCGGCAGCCCCGAGCCCTTCTTGAACCTGTCCGCCCTCGCGACCTCGAATTCTCGCGCAACCAGCGGCTCGCCCCCATCGATGACGCACGCCTTGGCCGTCGTCCCTCCCATGTCGAACGACAGGAGGCGCGGCTCCCCAGCCAGCTTGGCGGCCCGCCCGGCCGCCAGCGCGCCGGCGGCGGGCCCGGATTCCACGAGGCGGATCGGGACGCGCTTGGCCGTTTCCGGCAGGGCGATGCCGCCCGAGGAGAGCATGATGTAGAGCTGTCCCACGATTCCAAGATCCGCGAGCTTGCGCTCGAGGTCCTCCACGTACTTGGCCATGAGCGGCATCACGTAGACGTTGGCGACGGTCGTGGAGGCGCGCTCGTACTCGCGGATCTCGGGGACCACGTCCGAGGAGCAAGAGACGGGAAGGGCGGGGGCCATCTCGCCGAGGAGCGCCGCCAACCGCAGCTCGTGAGCGGGATTCCGGTAGGCGTGGAGGAGGCAGATCGCCACGGCCTCGACGCCCTCGCCGAGGAGGTTCCGGATGACCTCGCGGGCGCCGGCCTCGTCCAGCGGCGTCATCACGCTGCCGTCGGCCAGGAGCCTCTCGTCCACTTCTCGACGGAGGTGCCGCGGGGCCAGCGGGGGCGGGGGGTCGATGAAGAGATCGTACATGTCGTAGCGGCCCTCGCGGCCGATCTCGAGGGCGTCCCTGAAGCCCCGCGTCGTGAGCAGCCCCGTTCGCGCGCCCTTGCGCTCGATGAGGGCGTTGGTGGCGAGCGTCGTCCCGTGAATGAGGCTGCCGACGGCGCGCGCGGGGACCCCCATCTCTTCGAGGAGGCGCACGATCCCCGTTTCAACGCCCTGGGCGGGGTCCTTGGGGGTGGTCAGGAGCTTGCCCACGCGCACGGAGCCGCTCGCCTCGTCGATGAGGACGAGGTCGGTGAACGTGCCGCCGATGTCCACCCCGAGCCGGTAGGTGGCGGGCATGACGGCAGTGTACCGGCGGGCAAATCACCCCGTCAAGGGCGGGGCACGCCTGGCAATATGTCTCCGATTCTGGACGTTGACCATTGGAACGGGCCGCCGGATAATCAAGCAGAGGGAAGCTGAGTTGCGAGCATACGCGAGAAGCGATGGGTGAAGTACGGGTCCAGATCGTGGTGGTGAATCCGCGGACCGGTGCGCGGTCCGAGGAAGTGACTGCCCTGGCCGACACAGGAGCCACCCTCACGGTGGTCCCGGGCGAGGTTCTCCGTCAGCTTGGCATTCCGCCCGTGCGGCGGGTGGCTCTTGTCTTGGCCGATGGTCGGCGGGCTCAGCGAGACGTCGGCGAGGCCCACGTGGCGGTGAATGGGGAACCTGTTCCCTGCCGGATCGTCTTTGGCGAGTCGGAGGATGCCACCCTCGTCGGCCTTACAGTGCTTGAGCAACTCGGCTTGGCCGTGGATCCTGTGCAGCGGCGCCTCGTCCCAACCGACTTTCTCCTCTACTGAGAGAAAGAACTACCAGCGCGGCGGATTCGCTGGAGGGCGCGCGCCGCTTCGGCGCGGACGGCCGGGTCCGGGTCCTTCAGCGCATCGGTGAGTGCAGGCGTGGCCGCCTCGCTGCGCGACTCGCCCAGATTTTGAGTGGCCCTGAGGCGGAGCTGAGGGTCGGGAGCCTTGAGGGCTCTTGTCCAGTACGGGACGTCGCTCCGGTCGCCCGCGCACGCGTTGAGGAGGGGCAGCTTCGGGAGCGGCTGGGCGCCGGCAGGGCCGAGCGGCCCGAGCAGGACGAGGCCGACCAGGAGGGGAATCCGCGCCTTCATCCGCGGATGGTCTTCATCACCTCTTCGTTCCCGAGCGCGCTCCTGGGGTCGCCCTGGAAGATGATCTCCCCGCGGTCGATGGCGTAGAGCCGGTCCGCGATCCGCGTGGCGGTGTTCAGGTTCGATTCGGCGATCAGGAGCGAGATGCCCATCCCCTTGATCTTCTTCACGGCATCGATGAAGCGGTTCACGACGACCGGCGCCAGCCCCTCGAAGGGCTCGTCGAGCAGCAGGATGGAGGGCGAGAGCGTCATCGCCCGCGCGATGGCAACCATCTTCTTCTGACCGCCGCTGAGGTTCAGTCCCCGCCGGCCGGTAAACTCTTTGACCTCAGGGAAGACCGCCAGGACGCGCTCGTCCATCTCGGCGCGCGAGGTCGAGGCGGCCCGACCCCGTGAAGCGCCCATCAGCTGGCTGATCTGAAAATTCTCGGCGACCGTCAGGTCGGGGAAGATCCCCGAGTCTTCGGGGGAGTAGCCGATACCGAGCAGGGCGCGCTCGTGGGTCGGCAGGCGCGTGATGTCCCCTCCCTTGAGGGTGATCTTCCCCGATCGGACGGAGAGCAGGCCCATGATGCTGTCGATGGTGGTCGTCTTCCCGGCGCCGTTCCGGCCGACCAGGCACACCGCCTCGGCGTCGCCGACCGTCAGCGAGACGCCGTGCAGGATATGGGCCGGGCCTCGGAACGTGTCGATGCGGTCAAGCTCGAGCATGGTTCGTATCGATCACACGTGGGTGCCGAGCAGCGTCATCGCGACCTGGTCGTTCGTCCGGATCTGATCGGGCGTCCCGTCGGCCAGAACCGCCCCTTCATGCATCACGACGATGCGATCCGAGTATTTGAAGACGACGTCCATGTCGTGCTCGATGATCACGGCCGTGATTCGGCCCGACCGCACGATGGAGGTGATGATGTCCATGATCGGTGCCTTCTCCCGGGTGCTGACGCCGCTCGTCGGCTCGTCGAGAAACAGGAGCTTCGGGCGGAGGGCATACGCCACCGCGACGTCGAGCAGCTTGCGCTCGCCCTGGGAGAGCCCGCCGGCCACCATCCGAGCCTTGCCCTCGAGGCCGAACTGCCGGAGCACTGCCATCGCCTCGTCCTGCACGGCGCTGTCGTGGTCGGCCAGGGCGAAGAGGCGGCGCGTCTTGCCCTCCCGGGAGAAGATGGAGAGCGCGATGTTGTCGAGCGTGGAGAGCTGGTCGAAGAGGTTGACGAGCTGGAAGCTCCGGGCGATCCCCTCGGCGATGCGCTCGTGGATGGACTGGTGGGTGACGTCGGTGCCCTGGAAATGGATCTGACCGCTGTCGGCGCGGAGGAGACCGCTGATGAGGTTGACCAGCGTGGTCTTCCCGGCGCCGTTGGAGCCGATGAGGGCGAGCAATTCGCCCTGGGTGACCGTGAAGTCCACCCGGTCCACGGCGTGGGTGTCGCCGAAGTACTTCACGAGGGCTTTCGTCGAGAGCAGGCTCATGTCAGGCCGCCTTCCGGAGCCGGTCGAGCACCCGACCGGCGGTTCCCACGATGCCCCCCGGGAGGGCCAGGACCAGAAACACCAGCACCACCCCCAGCACCAGCTGCCAGTACACGGTGTGCCCCACGGCGTAGGTCTCCAGATAGTTGAAGACGACGGCGCCGATGATGGGTCCGAAGAAGGTCTGGAAGCCGCCGAGCACGGTGAAGAACACGATCTTGCCGGAGAAGGTCCAGTGGAGGATGTCGGGGGTCGTGAGCCCGTTCAGCGGCACCCAGAGCGCTCCGGCCAGCCCCGTGTACACGCCCGAGACGAGGAAGGCCATGTACCGGTAGCGCCGGACCTGGACCCCGACGAACTCGGCGCGGGTCTCGTTGTCTCGAATGGCCTGGAGCGCCTTGCCGAAGGGCGAGTGGACGATCACCCACATCACGGCCACCCCGACCAGGAAGATGACCAGCACGTAGTAGTAGTAGCGGTGGGCCAGGAAAGCCATCTTGTCCTGCCCCGGGGCCATCCCGACGCCCAGGAGCGACGGCGTGGGGACCCGGAGCCCGTCGGTCCCGCCGGTGACCCAGAAGAACTTGAAGGCGAGGCTCCAGATGACCTGGGAGAGGGCCAGGGTGAGGATACCGAAGAAGATCCGCGTGTAACGGACGCAGACGAAGCCGAACAGCGCGGCCACGGCGGTCGCGGCCACGATGCCCCCGAGGATGAACGCCTCCATGGAGCTGATCTTGAAATACTTCACGATGAAGGCCACCCCGTACGCCCCCATCCCGAAGTAGGCGGAGTGGCCGAAGGAGAGGAGGCCCGTGTAGCCCAGGAGCAGGTTGAAGCCGAGGGCGGCGATGGCGAAGGTCAGGCCGTACGTGAGGAGGGCGACCTGGTACGGCGCCACCACGAACGGGAGCACGAACAGAAGCAGGGCGATAGGGATGGTGTAGACCAGTACCCGACGCGGCGGCACTGGGATCATGCGCGGCCGAACAGCCCGGCAGGCCGGATCAGGAGCACAATGGCCGCCATGAGGTAGAGGACGGCCAGCTCGATCTCCGGGAAGAGGGAGATGCCGACCTCGCGGACGACGCCGACCATGAGGGCTCCGAGCAGGGCGCCCTCGAGACTGCCGAGCCCGCCGACGACCACCACGACGAACGCCAGGATAAGGGCGTCCGGCCCCATGCCCAGCACCGCGCCCTGCTGGGGGACGATGATGGCGCCGCCCAGGCCGGCCATGAAGCAGCCCAGGGTAAACGCCTGCACGTAGACCCGGTTCACGTTGACCCCCAGCGCGGATGCCATCCGCATGTTCTGGGACGTCGCCCGCAGGATGACGCCGAACTTGGTCTTGTACACGAACGCCCACAGTGCCGCGGCCGCGAGGCCGCCCACGACGATGACCACGAGATTGTAGGTGGGGTAGATGGTTTCGCCGATGGTCAGGCTCCCGGGCGCCTCGAAGAGGGAGCTGGCGGAGAGCGGGTACGGCCCCCAGACGACCCGGATCAGGTCCTCCAGGATCAGCAGCAGCCCGAACGTGATCAGGAGCTGGTACTCCTCGGCGCGCTTGTAGAGCGGCCTGAGCAGGGTGGGCTCGAGGACGGCCCCGAGCGCCGCGGCGGCCAGCGCTCCGACGGGAAGGATGGCGTAGAGGAGCACGACCGGCGCGCCGCCCAGGAGGCGCCCGACGGCCCACGCCGTCGCGTAGGCGCCGACGGCGTAGATGTTTCCGTGGGCCAGGTTGATGATCCGCATGACCCCATAGATGAGGCTCAGCCCGCCGGCAATGAGAAAGAGGACCGAGGCGTAGAGGAGGGAATTCAGAAGGTGGATGAGGAAGGTGTCCACGGGCGGATAAAGTGCCCTAAAATCCCCCTAGAGTCAAGCGCATAGTCTTCACCTCCGGGTTGATCTCGTTGCCGCCCAGCGACAGTGCCACCGCGATCCTGTAAAGGCCGGGCTTCAGGGCCCCCTTGAGATCCAGGCGAACGGCCCCGTCGGCCCCGAAGGGCGTCCTCCCGGTCGCCGCCACGCTCCCGTCCGCCCCGATCACGACGTAGCGGCAGACGGGCGGGTCCGCGGCATCGCCGTCTCCCGCCTGGCCTCGAAAGGGCTCTCTCACCAGTTGGTAGCTCCGCTGGAACCGAAAGACCTTCTCGACTTCGGCGCGGATTTCCAGCCAGCCATCACGGATTTCCAGCTTGGAGACGTAGGCCCGCCGCGGGGTGGCGTAGCGGTCGAACGCGCCGATCCCCAGCGGGTACGAGGGATCGCGGAACGCCTGGAGCACCACGCCGTCCTCTGCCCACTGATGGAGGCGGTAGGGGCCGTTGGTGACCAGGAAATGCCGGTTCTTCGCGTAGAACTCCTTGAGGGCGGCCCATCGCGCCCTCGCCTGGTCCGACGTCAGGAGTCCCTTCAATGAGGGGGGGACGTACCCGTTGCGCGCGAACTCGTCCACCAGCGCTACCAGGCGCCCCTTCACGCGCTGATCCCTGACCAGATCGAGCCACGGCACGCCGCGGCGCTTGGCCTCGTCCTGGGAGAGCGCCGCGCGCCCGCGCTTCACCGCCTCCTCCATCACCGCGATCACGTGCCACGGCAGCGTGCTCCAGGGCGGGGCCACCGACCCCAGCCGGAGGGGATCCGCGAGCGCGCGGGTGAGGTAGACCTCGGTGATCTGGACCTGGAACGTGTACTTCTTCTCGCCGAACTCCCGCACCTCCTCCTCCGCCTGGAGCATCCGTACCCCCGCGAGCCACTCCCTCAGGAGGCGGGTGGAGCCCTCGACGAAGCGGTCCTGGGTTCGATACGCGAAGCCGAGGGCGTAGAGCACGTCGGCGGCGGTCATGGGGGTCCCGTCGTGAAACGAAGAGAGCCGGACGCGGTAGAGGACCTTGGCCCGGGCGGTCTTGCCCGTCCCGACGGGCTTGAGCAGGCCGGTGCCCGCTTCGGGGAGAAGGGCATCCGGCGGGATCGGGAGCCCCTTGGAAGCCGCCTCCGCGGTCGTGGCAGCCGGGCTGACCCGGGCGGGGACCCACGTCGCGGACTGAGGGGCGGGGAGCTCCGCGGGGTCCCCCACGGTGGACCAGATCAGGCGTCCCGCTGCGTCGGTGAAGCCGCCCATGGGATTCCAGGCGGCCCGGGGCCTCGTCTCGACGCCCAGCCTGAGCCAGCCGTTCCAGAGGAAGTCCTTCAGCTTGACGGTCCTGACGAAGATGGGGGCGTTTAGGCCCGCATGGGCGTCGTAGCCGATGTTCTCGATCCCCTCCGTGTAGTCCGAGTTGTTGAAGTACTCCCGTCTCGCGGTGTACCCGAGGACCACGCGCTCGCACCCGCCGCCGAGGAGCCCAACGAGCTTCCGCTCCAGACCGATCCGCTCGGTCTCGCCCTCGTAGCCACCCGTGACCAGCCGCCCGTAGAGCGCGTCGACGTCCCGCTTCGCCACCACGTCGGTCAGCGTTGGCGCCTGGAGGAGGTAGGCGTGGAACCATCCTTCCTTGAGCCACGGTGGACCGAGCCAGTTGACGCTGGCGCGGGCGGGCGCGACGAGGCCCTGGACGTCGATCTCCTCCAGGGTCGCATCCCACTTCCGGCCGGTCGCACGCCGCGCCGGAGGGACCAGCCGCATCGCGAGCCTCCCGTTGGCCCGGAGCCTCATGTCGCCGGGGGGCTCGCTCGCTCCGGGGGCGGATTCCCATCGCTGGCGGGCTGCCTCGGCCAAGTCGAAGTGGGAGAGGTAATCGGCGTGGAAGGGGGTCACCGGGTAAGGGTGGAGGACATACTCTCCTTTTGCCGCCGCCAGAGCGCCCAGGAGTCCGCGCGCGCCCTCGCAGCGGCTGTTCCGATCGCTCGCCGCCGCCCCGTCGAACGTCAGGACGAGATAGGAGCCGAGCGAGTCCACGTGACCCAGGCCGCTGGGAGGTGTCCGCCCCGCGAACGGATCCCCGCCGACATACGCATGGAGCGAATGCTTGGCCAGGAGCTTGGACGCCGCCGCCGGATCCAGGGCCTGGATCCGGATCTCGTGGGGGTAAAAGGAGGGAAAATACTCCAGCGGATGATCGGCCCGGGCCCGCGCGGGCGTCCCGACCCCGGCGGCGAGCAGCGCGGCGAGGAAAAAGACCTGCCCCCCGCGGGCGATTCCGGGGGGGCAGGTCAAGGAAGCGCTGGATCGACTGGAGGCTATGCCTTGGTGACCTTCGGCCAGGTCTTCTCGATCCACGTGTACGTGGACGTCGGCTCTCCCTTGGGCCACCCGGGAGGCGCCGTGATGTTCCGGATCGGGATCGTGACCATGCGGCTGGGGTCGAGAATCTGGAACGGATAGTTGGGGTCGTTCTTGCTGAACCCCGTCACCGCGTCCTTGTACCCCTGATGGATATCGGGACGGATGTGGAGGTAGCCGGCCGGGCCGGAGATGGACGCGCCTTCGAGCATGGCGATGATCGCCTCATCGTCGGGCCACCCACCGGCCAGCTTGTTCGCCTTCTCGATCGATTGCTTCAGCAGCATCAGCGTCGTGTACGCGCCCTCGGACTGGAAGTTCGGGTACTCCTTCCACCGATCGTAGTACTTCTTCACGAAGATGTCGTTCAGCGGCCACTTGCCGGCCGGTGGATAGTTCCAGTAGTAGTTGGAGTGGATCCCGCCGATGACGCCCTCCGGGTGGTCCTTTCCGATGGCGTGGGGCGCGACCCCGAAGGCGATCATGCTGGTGAACTTCATCTTCTTGAACAGGTCGTACCGGAGGCCCTGCTTGTACATGGCGATGTAGTCGCCGCCCCACACGGAGGAGACGAGCAGGTCCGGCTTGGCCCCGATCGCGTTCGTGATGTGCGAGGTGAAGTCCGTGGTGCCGAGCTTGGGCCAGCCCTCGTAGACCACCTTCGTGCCGGGGACGAGCTTGTCGAGGGAAATCTTGAAGTGGTCGAAGGCGTTCCGCCCGTAGGAGTAGTCGGGGTGGATGTGGGCGATCTTCCTCACCTGGGGCCAGGTCATGGCGGTGGCCACCGCGGCCGTCACCCCGTCGGCCGACTGCATGTTGGTGATCCGGAAGATGTAATGGGGGTTCGGCACCGCCTTGTCGAAGAGGAAGTCCGTGCAGCCGTCCACGAAGATGGTCAGGAGCTTCAGCTCCTCGGCCACCGGGCCCAGGGCCGGCGTGTTGCCGCTGGAGATGACGCCCGTGAAGAGGTCGATCCCCTCCGACAGCTTCATTCGACGCATTTCCTTGACGTTGGCGTCGGTGCCGGCCGCCTCGTCCGCCTTGAAGGTCTCGATCTTGCGCTTCCCCAGGAGCCCGCCCTGGGCGTTGATCTCCTCGGCAGCCAGGATGTGCCCCTTGTACGAGGGCTCTCCGAGGACCGCCGCGGCCCCCGTGAAGAACGTCATGTGGCCGATTTTGTAGGGCTTGTCTGGGATTGTTCCCCTGACCTGGGCCTCCGCCTTCGCGGGGCTCAGCACCGATCCCGCCGAGGCTGCGACGGCGGCCCCCACGGTGACACCTAACGAGTTCAGGAAATCCCTACGGCTCACTTCCCCCATCTTCGCGCCTCCTTGAGTGGCAAATTGTTGAGGGCCAGTTTGTGGATATCCCCTTGTACATGCCCCCTTTCCCCCTGTCAAGACGAAATATGCTTCGAATCTGAATGGTTATTCAGGGGGAGGACGCTGGTGGCGGTGTTGCGCTCGCCTACCCACGCCAGTATAATCGCCGCAAGCGTTGCCAGGTTCCGCGGGAGGGCCGTCCGGTGGGTGCTGTCGCGCGCGTGCTGAGAGGGATCGGAAGGGCCGTCAGGGCGCGGCTCAAGGTCTTTGTGGCCGTCGCCGTGGGCGTGTTCCTTCTGGACGTGTTCCTTCCCCCCCTCATGCTGTCGCTGGTCCGGAAGCCCTGGGACTATTTCACGTTCAACCCGTGGCTCAAGCGGCTCCCCGAGTACCTGGCCTCGGCCGCCGTCCCGCTCGAGAAGAAGCTGGAATTTCTCCCGAATCTCGCCCTGTTCTGGTTCACGGCTGACGGCCCCTTCGTTCCCGAATGGGGATTTGCCGTGACCGTCAGCGACCTTTTCAGATTCGTCTTCATGTCCCTGTTGTTCGGCGCGTACTTTGCGCTCTGGTTCTACCGGCGGCAGGCCGGTGGGCCCATGGGGCCGGGGGCCCGGACCGGGGGGCAGGGAGGGGCCTTCGGGGCCTTTGTGAGCACCCTCGGGCTCTCCACGGGTCCTTGCACGGTGACCGGGTGCGGAGCCCCCGTGATGCCCGTCCTGGGCCTGGCCTTCGCCGGCCTCTCCAGCGGCACCATCGCGCTGCTCTCGGAAGCGTCGAAAGTGGCCACCTGGATCCTGCTCGCCGTGATGACTCTGGCCGTGGCGTACCTGGGCTGGGTCGTCGGCCAACCCCGCCGCTAACTTCAAGGAGGCTCAACGATGAAATGCCGTCACCGCGTTCTCCTGCTCCCTCTCGTCGTGATCCTTGCCCTCGCCCTGGTCGCCCCGGCATCGCTGGCCCAGCAGCGGCGGCTCGTGACCATCGCCTCCGGCTGGGTGGTGGGGGTCTACTACCCGCTGGCCGGCGCGATGTCCCGCATCGTGTACAAGGTGAAGGACCTGAACCTCCGGGCGACGGTGGAGTCCTCGGGCGCTTCGGTGGCCAACGCCCAGCTCATCGGCACCGGCGACGCCGACTTCGCCCTGCTCCAGAACGACATCGCCTTCTACGCCTACAACGGCGTCACCCTCGGGGCGTTCAAGGACAAGCCGATCAAGAACATGGGCGCGATCTTCACGATCTACCCCGAGCTGATCCACGTGGTGGTGACCAAGGCCTCGGGGGTCAGGTCGGTCGGCGATCTCAAGGGCAAGAAGGTCGTGCTGGGGCCCCAGGGCTCGGGCACCGAGGCCAACGCGCTCCAGATCCTCGAAGCCTACGGCGTGAAAGAGGGCGCCCTCGGCAAGGCCGAGCGGATCGACGCGGCCGCCGCGGCGGATCAGCTGAAGGACGGGCGCGTGGACGCGGCATTCTTCACCACGGGGATGGGCTCGGCCGTCATCGTGGACAGCTTCATCTCGGGCAAGGTGGCGCTGGTGCCGGTGATCGGGGGGGAGGCGCAGGCCCTCGTCAAGAAGTATCCCTTCTACACCTCGGTGAAGGTCCCGGCCAACACCTACAAGGACCAGGCCGAGGCCACGACCGTGGCGGTGATGGCGATGATGGTGGCGCGCAGCGATCTCCCCGAGGACCTGGTCTACCGGTTCACCAAGGCCATCTTCGACGACCTGAAGCAGTTCCACGCGGCCCACTCGGCGGCCCAGAACCTGACCCTTGAGACCGCGATGAACGGCAACCCGATCCCGCTCCATCCCGGCGCGGCCCGCTTCTACAAGGAGAAGGGCGTCCTGAAGTAGGTGTCCCGCCGCCGACTCGCCTGGCTCGCCCTCGCCGGGGGGCTCCTCCTCCTGGCGGGGGCGTTGTATTTTGACCGGCCCGAGCTCGTCGTGGTTGACGCCAAGACGAATCGGATTCTCCTTCGGACACGAGTTCGCGTCGGCGATCGCTTCACGCTCTCCTACCTCCACTCGGTCTCAAAATCCCGTGTCAGCGGCGCGTTCGAGGTGACGCCGGCATATGAGATCGGCGTGAGGGAGACGACCTTTGCCTCCTTCGGCCCGGGCCTCCCGGACGTCAGAGTGGGTGACGACTACGAGGTGAAAGATGGGGTGATCAGGCTGAAGAACCTGCGGCAGACGCTCCCGGAGTTGTCATTCTTCGTCCACCCCTACACGGAGCACCGCCTCGACATCGCCGGTCGCACGCTCGACCTGTCGGGCGGGGTGACGGCCGGCAGCCGCATCTCGATCAGGGTGACGCCGCCGCTGAGCCCGAGACTATGGCGGTGGGCTCAAGCTCGGCCGTGGGCCTCCTATGTAGTTAACACACTTCTGACACACTTAGGTTAAAATGCCATGTAAATCAGCAACTTGTGCATGATCGAGGGATTGAAAATCCTGGTGTCGGCGGTTCAATCCCGTCCCTGCCCACCAGTTCTTTCAGGTAGTTGCCTGCGGTCGAATTTCCCACCGGATGTTGGATTGTGACCAATTTGTGCCCAACTCGGGCTCACTCTAGCTCACTCCGGCGCACTTCGACCGCGTTCTTGACGGCGAACTCGTTCCCGCCTACACTCCGGTCAAGCCGCATATCCTTGAGGATCGGTCACGACCGCCGCCGCGGCGAAGGCGACCAGGACGATTCCCATCCTGTTCGCCGAGGTTGCGGATTCGGTCCCCCGAGCAGAGCAGGGCCCCAGCCCCCGCAGACTGGAGTGAAACATGCCACCTTCTACTCGGTATGCGAAGAGCGGTGATGTGCACGTCGCCTATCAGGTCTTCGGCGAGGGGTCGGTCGATTTGGTTCTGGCGCCCGGGTTCGTCTCGCACATCGAGAACTACTGGACCGAGCCGGACTTCGCGCGATGGCTGCTCCGGCTCGGAAGCTTCTGCCGGGTCATCATGTTCGACAAGCGCGGCACCGGCCTGTCCGATCGTGTTACCGAGCTACCCGGCATGGACCAGCGCATGGACGACGTACGCGCCGTCATGGACGCGGTCGGGGTCCAGCGCGCCGCGCTCCTGGGCATCTCGGAAGGTGGGCCGCTGACGGCGCTGTTCGCGGCCACCCATCCGGAGCGGTGCCGGGCGCTCGTGCTTTACGGCACCTTCGCGCGCTTCGCCTCCTGGATCCCGACCGACGAGGAGTTCGACGTGTTCATGCAGTACATCGATCGCGATTGGGGCAGCGGCGCCAGTCTGCCGAAGTTCGCACCGTCGCGGCAGGGCGATGCGGCGTTCCAGGAGTGGTGGGGCCGGTTCGAGCGCCTCGGGGCCAGCCCCTCCGCGGCCGTCGCCCTTATGCGCATGAACCGCCAGATCGACGTCACCGACGTGCTGGGGTCCATCCGGGTGCCGACGCTGATCATCCACCGCACCGGTGACGTGACGGTGAACGTCGAGGGCGGGCGGCTGCTGGCCGAGCGCATCCCCGGCGCCCGGTACGTGGAGCTGCCGGGCGAGGATCACATTCCCTTCATCGGCGACAACGCGGCGGAGGTCGCGGATCTCATCGGGGAATTCCTGACGGGCTCGCGGCCGACCCCGCCGGCCGACAGGGTCCTCGCCACGGTGCTCTTCACGGACATCGTGGGCGCGACTGAGCGGGCCGCCGCCCTGGGCGACCGGCGGTGGCGAGACCTGCTCGACACCCACCACGGAGTCGTCCGCGAGCAGCTCACGCGGTTCCGGGGGCGCGAGATCGACACCGCCGGCGACGGCTTCCTGGCCGCCTTCGACGGGCCTGCCCGCGCCGTCCGGTGTGCGCGGGCGGTCTTGCAGGAGGTGCGCCGCCTGGGCCTGGAGATCCGGGCGGGGGTGCACACCGGCGAGTGCGAGGTCATGGGCGACAAGCTCAGCGGCATCGCCGTCCACATCGGCGCCCGCGTCGCCGGGCTGGCCGGGGCGGGCGAGGTACTGGTCTCCGGCACCGTGAAGGACCTGGTCGCCGGATCAGGCATCGCCTTCGAGGATCGTGGCGTGCAGGTGCTCAAGGGGGTGCCGGGCGAGTGGTGCATCTACGCGGTCGCCTCGACATAGAGCCCCACGCGGGGCAGGCCTCCCCCTCAAGACCGCGAAGGCCCTGGGCCTCACGATCCCGCCGTCCGTGCTCATCCGGGCGGATCAGGTGATTGAATGAAGGAAGCGCGTGAGGCTGAAGGAGGTAGCGAGATGGCTACCGTTGAACCACGACCTCCTGTACAGCCCGGTGAGCGGGCGCCCGACTTCACGCTGCCTCTCGTCTCGGAGGACGGTCAGGTGGCGCTCGGCGAGTATCGAGGGCGCTCCCTGCTGCTCCTGGCATTGCTCCGCACCATCTGGTGACCCTTCTGCCGCAGGCGCATCACCCAGTTGGGTGAGACGCGACTGAAGCTCGAGCGGGCTGGCGTCGAGCTTCTGGCGGTCACGGAAGGCCCGACGGAGCCAGTTCGGAAGTACTTCCGTATGAGGCCGCCGCGCATCCGCGTGGCCTCGGATCCCGAGTGGCACATCTACCGCGCGTATGGCGTGCCGATGCCGCCCTCCACACCGGAGTACAAGCAGCTGCGGGCGACAGTGCGCATCAACCCCACCGGCGAGGCCCCTGAGCCCATGTCGCTCGACGCGGTGCAGACCTGGCTCAGGAAGCACCATCGATTCGGGGAGATCCCAGAAGACCAGGCGGACCTGCTGCGTCCCACGCGACCGGACTTCAATAATATCCACGCGGGGCACTTCCTGATCGATCACGCCGGGGTCGTCCGCTGGGCGCAGATCGAGACGCCGATCGACGACCTGTCGCGCTATGGCCAATTCCCCACGGACGAGGAGGTCTTGTCGGCGGTGCGCACGGCGGGGCTCTGAGCGAGGCCGCCATTCCTGAAAATCCTGGTGTCGGCGGTTCAATCCCGTCCCTGCCCACCAGTTCTTTTCGCCCGCGTTCTTGACGGAGACCTCGCTCACGTCTACACTCGAGCCCAGCCATGAGGCTCAAGACCCTCGGGCTCATAGTCACTCTCGCCCTTGGCATCCTTGCCGGGACGCTCACAGCCGAGACGCGCGCGCAACAGTCAGCGAGGGTCCATCAGATCGGGTATCTGATTTCCGGGTCCCCTGCTTTCTGGGCGAACCGGGTAGAAGCACTGCGGATAGGCCTGCGGGACCTCGGCTATGTCGAGGGCAAGAACATTGCCATTGCATTTCGATCGGCTGAAACCGCCGAGCGGCTGCCCGAAGTCACAGCCGACCTGGTCCGCCTGAATGTCGACGTCATCTTCGCGACTTCTTCGACTGAGGTGGAGGCCGCCCGTCGGGCGACCAAGACGATCCCCATAGTGTTCGCCACTCATGCCGACCCAATCGGTGTCGGCCACGTGGCCAGCCTTGCGCGGCCCGGCGGCAACATCACGGGGCTGTCGATGCTCCTCACCGAGCTCGCGGCCAAGGAACTCGAGATACTGAAGCAGGCCCTGCCACACATGACGCGGGTCGGCCTGCTGTTGACTTCGACGGCGCCCTCGCACCGTCCTGCCTCGCACGCCGTCGCGGCTGCCGCCCAACAGCTTGGGGTTCAGGTCCTGACGGTGCCGGTGCGAACACCCGAGGATCTCGATGGGGCGTTCGCGATGATGGCGCGCGAACGCGTGAACGGCTTTCTCGCCGTGGCATCGCCGCTCACTCGCTCTCAGCGCGCGCTTCTCGCTGAGCTCGCGCTGAAGTACCGTTTGGCGGGGATGTTCGGGACCAGGGAGAATGTGGAGGCGGGCGGTCTCATGAGTTACGCGCCGGATCTCCTTGACCTGACCCGGCGCGCCGCGACCTACATC
>JACPSW010000114.1 GCA_016193045.1 Candidatus Rokuibacteriota bacterium
AGGCTCGCTCCGTAAGCCATGAGGATGCCGGCGTCCACATGCTCCCTCACGCTGTACATCACCGGCATGCGATTCTTTTCCGCGAGGGCTGCTATCCGCGCTCGTTCGCTAAAGAACGTCGGGTCCGGCAGAACAACGAGCGCACCCGCCCCCTCCCGGGCCGCCTTCTCAAAGGCGTCCTCGATCTCGCCGGGACCGCGCCATACGCCGCGGCCCCAAGTGCTTGGGTTCGCCCTCAAACGGCTCCGCTCCCCTAACGCCCGCAAGAGTTCCCGCGCGGCCTCCACCGGCTCGCCAACTACGGGCGCAGCCGGTACGCGCTGTTGAACCTGCCATCGGTAAGCCAGATCTGATAGGTGTTGTCGCCGACCTTGTAGTGCCGGAAGCAGGTTTCCATTCCTCCCCGCACTGTCTTGTACTTCAAACAGAAGGTGTCGCCGACCATCCGCCAGGTGCCCAAGTCCTGACCGCCGACGCCGCTGGCCTCCAGCCAATTCGCGAAGACCAAGCCGCTGGGATCGACCACCGTGCTCCCCCGCCAGATCCCCCCTGGATGGTAGTGGTCGATGATGGCACCTCGCTCGAACATGTTCTTGAGCTCAGCACCCGTCAGTGGCGTCCCGGTGGGCTTGCCGGGAACCTGGGCCAGGACCATGGTTCCCGTCGCCACCCACATCAGCATCCCCAACACTACAGCAATGCGCACTCGCCTGGCTTCCACCTTTGCCATGGGCTTCCCTCCTCTTCAGAAAATTACGATCGCCCCGCACACCACCGAACAACCTCCGCCGCGAGTCTGTGCCAACGAAGAAAACCCGCCTGCGCGCTCGGCTATGTATATCAAGCGCCCCGCGCGCAGCGTCTCCATAACCGCTTGTGACCCAAGTGCTAAACCGTCCACCGAAACGCGGCAACTCCGTGCCGGGCGTACGCCGGAACAGACAACGCAACCTTGTCGCGGTACGAGGTTTGCGATTCGGCGGGCTTACTCGATGATCCGATCCGCCCGCAGCAGCAGCGACCGTGGGACTGTGAGGCCGATCGCCTTCGCGGTCTTCAAATTGATCACGAGATGGAATCGCGTCGCTTGACGCACCGGCACCTCACTCGGTCTCCTGCCGCCCAGGATCTGTGCGACCTGCTCGGCGGCCATGACAAACATTTCGGAAGTGTTCGCGCCGTACGACATCAGGCCGCCGGCTTCGGCGAACTCAGGGAACGCGTGCATTGTCGGCAGACGATGACTCACCGCGAATTCCGCGATCTGCTTCCGCTCCTGGAACAGGATCGGGTCGGGGTAGACAAACAATGCGTCGGGACGTTCCTTCGCGACCGCGCGCAGTGCGTCCGGGAGGTGATCTCGACCTCTATAACTGATCGGCTGCAGCTTGATTCCCAGACGACGGGCGGCATCCTGCGTCAGCTTGAGTCCGGCCGGAGCGTCCTCGGGGTCGGAGAAAAAGACCACCCGGGACGCCTTGGGGACGAGTTCCGTGAGCAGCTCGAGCCTCTTCGGGCTCAGCTCGGTCGTCATGCAGGTCACTCCGGTGAGGTTGCCGTCCGGTCGCGCGAGCCGAGTGACGTGCTCGAACGGGTCGCACGAGAAGATGACGAGCGGCGTGGTCTTCACCGCGTCGTTGATGATTCGGCTCGCCTCGGTGCCGGCGGTGAAGATCACATCGACCTTGAGGCGTACGAGCTCCGCGGCGAGTTCCGGGAGTCGCTCGTACCCGCCGAGGCGCAGGTCGATGGCGAGATTCTTCCCCTCGACGTAGCCAAGGTCGGCCAGCCGATCCAGAAAGGCACGCGTCGCCGGCGACCGGTCTCTGAACACTGGCCGTGGAGTATCTGGCGGTGGCGGCTGGCCGACGAACACGGTGCCGACCCGATACACCTTGCCGGTCTTCTGTGCCCAGCTCTCCCGGGTGGCGACCGGGATGACCAGGATGCTGAGGACGGCGGTCGCAATGAGCCATGTGGTTTTGAGCCTCATATACAGCCTCCTCGCTGGGTAGGGAAGCGGCCCCGGGACGAGGGCTGACGGCGACTCGACCTGGCGAGCCGGGGAGTTCCTTCGCCCTAGCGACCGGTCGATTGGCGATTTCTTACTGATGGAAGATAGACACTGTACACGGAATTTCCGATATGGACCCATTTTTCCCTCCCTCTCTACTGCCGAGCGCGCTCCACGACGGCCCACAAGCCCGTTCCACCCGTTCGCAACAGGTGACACGGGGCCCTTCTCGGGGTGTCAGTCCTGCTGACCCCACGTGGTCCGAGGCTCGCCACTCCCGAACCGCCCCCGTCAGGGACACCCCCGCCGCGTTCGCCCCCGCTTCTCGTGGCCCTCGCTCCGTGTGCCGTATTTCCGCCTAGGTCGGGTGCCACACAGCCCGCCCAGCGAAAGAGTTCTCCCACGTGATGCTCGACCTTCGCGATGACTCGCCGCGGCCGGGAAGGCGAAAGGCCGGAGGCTCAAAACACGAGCGCCCCCGCCGGCCATCTCCATGGTCAACGGGGGCGTCGAAAGTCTGTCCAGGAACCCGATTCAGGGGCATGACTGCCTCCCCCGAGGGTCGGACGGTTTAGGGTGTCGGTGGTGGCGGGACTCTACGGTAGATAGAGCATGAAGTCAATGATGAAAATGAATGGTGGGCACGGACGGGATTGAACCGCCGACACCAGGATGTTCAGTCCTCCGCTCTACCAACTGAGCTACCTGCTACCCAGGCCCGCGACGCTAGACGCGCCAATACCCGAGATTGTCCATGGCCGATTAACCGACCTCGCCGAGCTGCGACTGCGGTCGCGGGAAACCGCCCTCAGCTGGATTCAATTCCTGGGTGATTCCTGGGTAAACGAAAAGGGTTAGCGGCTGCTGCGTCCGCTAACCCCTAGTCGTTGCTGGTTGCGGGGGCTGGATTTGAACCAGCGACCTTTGGGTTATGAGCCCAACGAGCTACCGGACTGCTCCACCCCGCGGTAACCTCATGCACGATACCTGATCGGCGCCAGCGTGTCAAGCGAACGGCCACCACCCTCACCCTGCCCTCTCCCTCAGGGAGGGAGAGGGGACTGGTCAATAGACGGGGCGGGCGCCTTCGCGGATCCAGGTGGCGAAGTACCAGAGGGCGCTCGTCAGGACCGTGCCGGTGGTGGCGACGAAGAGACTGGCGCCGATCACGGCGATGTGATCCATCAGGCGCGGGATCCAGCGGACCGTGAGGAACTTGAGCGCGATGACGGCCAGCGTGAGGCTCCCCAGGATGGCGTGGCCAAGGACCCGGGGGGAGTCGGGGTCGATGTAGCCGTATCGCACGCAGTGGTAGGCGATCAGGACGAAGAGGACCAGGATCACGTCCCCCTGGCGCCGGTGCCACCACGCCAGGGGCTCGGAGGCCCACGGGAAGAGGCGGATCTTCCCATAGAGCTGGAGCATGATCAGCAGGTTCAGCATGGCCAGGGCGAAGGCCAGCGACGCCCCGAGCACCTTGAGCAGGATGACGAGGTCCATCAGCGGCGGGTCCGGTCGGTCTTGGCGGGCTCGTAGCTGCCCGAGCGGAGCAGCGCCCAGATGACGCGCCACGCGCCGCGCGTGGCGAGGAGCCAGTAGGTCTGGCAGCGGAAGATCCCCCAGAACTTCTCCTTGAACGTCTTGCGCCGGAGGTCCACGGGCTTGGGCAGGTAGGGCGCCAGCTCCTCGATCAGCTCCTGGGTGACGATGCCGCCCACCCAGATGGTGAGCCCCAGCGCCACCGACGGGAAGGCCAGCGAGAAGACGAAGAGCCAGACGCGGTCCCGGTACACGTAGGCCAGGTGCCAGCCCAGGAACCCCACGACCGGATAGACGCCGGCGGCGATGGGCCACTCCACCACCTTGTTCCCGACGTGGCGGCAGAGCTGGGCCAGGTTGTAGGCGGTGGGGGCCCGCCGCCAGGTCCGCCAGAGATAACTCACGTCGTCGAGCACGCCTTTGTACCAGCGCGCGTTCTGGCGAACGATCTTCTCCGGCGTCTCGGGGAGGTCGGTCAGCTCGAGCATGGGCATCGGCCGGAGAAGGATCCCGCGCGCCCCCAGCGCGTACCCGAGCGTCGAGTCCTCGGTGACCCCCGTGGTGGGGAAGCCGCCCAGGGCCTGGAGGCAGTCCAGGCGCACGAACTGGTTGTGGCCCAGGCAGATCTGCGAGCGGCGGAAGCAGAGGTCGAAGGCGGGGCGGAGGACGGGCGCGAGAGCGGGGGCGCGCGCGCAGAGGCGCTCGATGAAGCGGACACGCCTGACCTCGTGGATCAGCCGCGCGATGGAGACGCGGATGAAGATCGAGGACTGCTGGATGGCGCTGATGCGACCGCGGACGTCCAGGCGGGTGAAGTTCGCCAGCGAGAGCGTCACGCCCTGATAGGCGAGGCTCCCCCGCCCGCCCAGCTCCTCCCCGGCGATCCAGCGGTACACGTTGGGGTCCGGCAGGGAATCGGCGTCGCTCACGCCGACGAAGGTCCGCGCCGCATCGAAGGTGTCCCCGAGGATCTCCCGGAGCGCCTCGGGGCGGAGGGCCCAGTTGAGCTGCTCGGCCTTGCGCCCCGGCCCCGGCAGCGCCAGGTGCCAGAGCATCTTCTGGGCGTACGGGGGGAGCTCGGCGCGGAAGCGCCGGA